>JANWLI010000143.1 GCA_025450975.1 Candidatus Kapaibacterium sp.
CGCTCCTGCGAACGCTTCAAACTGCTCTCAGAAACTGTATCGGATCCGGACCTTCGGGACTTCTACGCATCGTTGTTGGCAAGTGAGGCTCGGCATCGCAATACTTTCCTGGATTTGGCGAGGTTGTACTTTCCCGCTGCCGAGGTTGCATCTCGACTATATGACCTGGAGATATTTGAAGCAGGATTAGTACGGGGTCTGAATTCTGAGCCCTCTATGCATGGATAACGATTTCCTGTCATTGTGAGTAATGCGAAGAATCCCTTAATGTATCGTAGATAGTTGCTATCTACAAGACATCAAGGGATTCTTCGCCTGCGGTCGCTACGCGACCTTCGGCTCAGAATTGCTGCCTATTCAGCAAACCAACATTCTTTCATCGGCCGGTTATCCTGCGCATTCGACGGGAAGGCACGGACCCAGGGCTGGATCAGATGGTAATCTTCATCATAGAAGAGCACGATCTGCGCTGCGTCGACGATCGATACCTGATCGGCTTGTGCCCACAGCTGCATTGCCTTGGTGCGATCGGTCTCGCGGATGGCTGCTTCATATAATCTGTCGAATTCCGGATTGCGGTAGCGCGTCTGGTTGATCGAGCTCGGACCGGATGCCGGAATATTCTTTCCATATAATAGATTGAGGAAATTCTGCGGATCGGGATAATCGGCGATCCAGCCAAGACGGAAATAGCTTGCCTTGCCGTCATCGATGTTAGCAGTGTGCTGTGCCCACTCCGTGATCTGCAGTTTCACGTCGAGCCCAAGGTTCTCCTTGATCTGCGCCTGCACAGCCTGCGCGACGTCTTCGTTGCGTCCGCCGCCTTTATTAAGTTGGAGTGTCAGCTCCGGCAAGTTGCCGCCGAGTTCTTTTTTCGCGATCTCGAGTTCGGCAAGCGCGCTGTCGCGATTGAAGACGAAGCCTTTCACAGTTTCGAATGGATATCCCGGCATCGAAGGCGGCACTAATCCATGCTCACCGGGCAGATATGCCTGACCTTTAAGCACATACTTGACGATCTTCTTGCGATCGATAGCAAAGGCGATCGCGCGACGAAGATGAACGTTTGACACGCCTTCTTTCGTAATATTAAAGCCGTGGAATTGCACGCCGATCGCCGGCAAGCGGGTTAACTGGTACTTCGTGTACTCGCCTTTGAGATTCTTGTTCTCATCGACGACCTGCTGGTAAAACTCGTTCGGAATACGATAGACGTGATCGAGATTGCCCGACTTGAACTGCAGGATCTCCGACTTATTATCCGGAATGAACGTGTACTTGATCGTATCAATATAGGGGAGCTGGTTGCCATGCTGGTCACGGTCCCAGTAATTCGGATTGCGCACGAGAATACAATGACGGCCTTCTTTATATTCGAGAAAGCGGTACGGACCGGTGCCCACGCCATGATGCGTAAAATCTTTTCCGTAATGCTCGATCGCTTCCTTCGGGTAGATGAAGGCATTTGAGACGGCTACATAATTAATGAATGGCGAGAACGGCTCGACAAGCGTGACGATAAAGGTTGTATCATCGGGTGCCTGCAGTCCACTGACGCCTGCGATCTTCGCCTTTGAATCGAAATACTGTTTCGCGCCTTTGATAACCTGGAAGTACGGATAGGCAAGCGTGTTCGTCGACGGATCGAGCGCACGCGTCCACGAATAGACGACATCGCCTGCTACAAACTTTCTTCCCTTCCCACCTGGGAAGCAAGCGTCATCATTAAACATGACATCGCTGCGAAGATGGAAGGTGTAGGTAATGCCATCCGGTGATATCTCGTAGCTCTTGGCGAGCGTCGGGTTGAGGTTGAGCGCGCTGTCGAACGTGAGCAGCTGATCGTAAATATTCTCGCCGATGTGGCGGCTGGTCGCATCGTTGATCTGTGGCGGATCGAGCGAGCGCATATCACCCGTCTCGTTCATGTGAAACGTCCCGCCATAGCGAACGCCACCTTTGGCTTCGCGAAGTGCATGAACGCCTTCTTCCTTCTTGCCGCACGAGGAGAGGAATAAACCGACTACAACGAGTAAAACACTAAATATCTTCATGAGACGAATACTACTGGTATATATGTAAGAAGTAGAAAATGCAGGATTGGCCGGATTTACTCCCGCTCAGACTTCTTTGCGTAACTTTGATGGACCTAGCCGTTCTACTGCTTATGAGACTCTCTACTGCAATACTGTTCACAGTACTCCTTTACAGCCATGTAATAGGACAATCCAGTCTCAAAATCCTCTCACCAGAGCCGAACGAAGAAGTCTGTCTCGGCGCTTCCCTGCCGATCGCTGCTACGATCGCCAATCGCGATAGCATTACGCGTACTATCGTTGCGCTCTTTGAGATCAGACACATCGCTTTTGACAGCGTATTGTATAGTCATCGCGATACGCTCTACGATATGCCTTCCGGTAGTTCAACAGATACGTCGTTTCCAGACTATATCACTAGCATAACCAATCCGAACCAGCTCGGCACGTTCCGTGCCTGTGTATTTATTTCAGCGCTCGACGCTGCGAGCAATCCGATACCGGATTGGCCATTGACCGACTCGTCGTGCAGGCAGCTCTTCGGTATTCGTATAACGGACTTGCCTTATAACGATCCGATGAATGACTATACTACAACGGTAAACGACAATATCCCTGATTACCGCAAATGGCTTTCCTTTGGCGCGAGCGTCGTGGAAGGAAATGATTTCACATGGGATCCGCCTCCTCCACGGAAGGAGCCGGACGATACGATCGTGTACGGAAAGAGTAATCTGCGAAGTCCTGTCGTAAGGCTCGACCGGTTAGATCGGCAAGGAAAACTCTACACCGGGATCGGCACAGGCGATACGATCACCAGCTTTCCGTTCAATCTTACTACGTCCCAAAGACGATTTGTCCTCTCGTTCGATTATATGCGCGCAGGGAAACAGCGTTACCCCTTATTATGGAACGAGAAATCTTTGCTCGGGCCAGAACATTTGGTCGTAAATCCACAAAATTACCCACTGCGTGAGGGAGATTCACTCATCGTTGAATTTAAAGATACTGGCACATCAACATGTAATCCCGAAAAATGGGACCGCATGATCGGTATCGGTGGTGGACAGGATTTTGACTTCAAAAGCTTTCACCTACCTATCTATGAGAGCAAGTACTGCGACTCGGCGTTTCGATACCGCATTATCCTTAAGACCAACAATAATGCAGAATCTATAGGACCGGCTGACGATGACGATCCCTGGTATCTCGACAATATTACCTTACAGCCTTTGGGATATAATTCCGAGATCGAAGTCATGTGGGTGCGCGTCGTGACTCCGTATACTAAATTGCCGAGTGGTAGCACCACGGCACTTCCTGTATATATCAAGTTTAAAAGTACAACAAGAAGTGTCGCTGTCGCCTTTCCACTCCAAGTGGTAATCCTGAACGACAATCGCGATACAGTTTACAAAACAATAAGGACTATTACGAGTCTTCAGGGAGGCCGGGACTCGGTAATACGACTCCAGGATTGGAATGCACAAAATACTCTCGGCGTTTCGTCAAAATATTTCGTCTACGGCAAACTGTCACAAAACGGGTATGACGACTATCGTGATAACAACACCACACATTCGATCTTCTATCTTAATGTCGAGCAGGACACCAATGCCGTCCAGGAATTCGCTCTTGACGATGGCAGCAACGACATCCCGGAACTCACCGGTATCGGCGATGGAGGCATTGGCTTTGACGGCACAAGCGGCAGCTATGCGGTGAAGTTTACTTTGCCACGAGATGATACCCTCTTCGGCACACGCATTTATTTTGCACGACATAACTCGGCTACCGACTATATTCGCATCACCGTCCTTCGCGGAGATGCAGGTTGCATTCCCGGCGATACGATCACCTCATTCGTCGATATGCGCAGACCGCCGATGAACGAGTTTTACCCGTATTACTTTCCAAAGCCAGAGGCTCTGCAAGCGGGCACCTACTGGCTGAGCGTCAGCCAACTTTCGATCGATAATTACATGATCGGCGGCGACATCTCACGCGGCGGCGCACAGATTATTGTTGCCGATACTCTTTCGCCAAAGTTCGCTCCGATCTATTCAAGTCCTTATGGTACGCAAACGACACCATGGGAAAACACCGGCGACATCCGCTGCATGTATGCCGTCGAAGTACCCGCAGGCAGCGGCCAGTGGTCGCCGTGGATGCCCAATGCGGGATTCTGGCCAGTACATAGCGCCAGCAGCATACCCATGGCGATCAAGTTGAATCCAATGCTGAGTTCACCGTTCATCGGCGCTGGTACCTACCTGCCGATGATACGCCCCATGGTCGGAAGCTTCAACCGACAACCGGCACATGCCAACCACTCAATAGATCCGTTTACATTCGATGCATATCCGAATCCTTTCACGCCCGGAAGCACAGACGCGCATTTCAGCATTACCCTGCCGGAAAGCAGTTTGGTATCGGCTGTGCTTTACGACGATCTCGGCCGCGCTATCCGGACGCTTGCCGATCGCATGTTCGAACAAGGTGAGCACACGCTACGCTGGGACGGCAAAGACAGCGATGGCGCCTTCGTTCTCAACGGAGTCTATACCTGCCAGCTGAAGAGCAACGATCGCTCCGTATCGGTTCGGCTGCTTGTGATCCGATAGTACTACTTATCTTTCACACACCGGCACGATGCGTTGAGCGGCGGTTGGTTCGGATCGTTGGCATTTGCCGATGAGTTAAATGGCACGATCGTCTGCGACATATGCTGCAGACTAAATCCCTGTGCATTGCCGTCCGTAATTGTTGTACTTAAGAATAAAGCGATCTCGCTTTTCTTAACGTGGTTCTTGAATGCTCCCTTCGAAATGTCCCAGTTCCAGGTGAAGAGTCCACCTGGTATTCCGGTAAATCCGCTGCTGTTCGTTTCTCCACTGTACGATTTCCAAAGCGGCGACTTCAATTTCATTGCATTCCCTGCCTTCGACCGTCCTCCCAGAAACGTAAAGAGTTCGTCCCACTCTGCCTGGCTTGGCAAGTGCCAGCCCTTTGGGCAGATCCCCTGCACACCGCTGGGGTTTGCATTTGTCGCGTTGCTCGTGCCCATCGCCACTCTCCACGGATAGAGTCTGCCATAGATATCACAGTTCGCTTGAGACGAATCATAGCATTCGCTTCCCGGAGCCACGAAGCGCAGGTTCTCCGCCATCCAGTTTTGCTTGCCGATGCAGACGGCTTTGTACTTCTGACCGTCGCGTTCGTCGGTAAACTCTTCAACACATTCTTCGTAACTATAGTCTTTATGACCATACTGGCGAAAATAGAGATCGCCTTTGAGAGACGGTGCGTGTTCGGGATCGAAGAATTCTTGATTGACAACATGAGAAGTATGAGCGATGCCTGTACTATCTTTTTCGGATATTAATCTAATGATCAATGAATTTTCGCACGAAGCTGCGAACTCATCCGGCACCTGCCGCGAACTTCCGGCATAGGGAAGGTCTCGCGTATACCCGTAATAGCTGATCGGATTGCGATTAATAAACGCCTTGCCAACACCTTCTACAGTCATCGATCGCTCCGGACGGGTGACGATCTTCCCCTTATCGCTAACGAATACTTGTTTGGGCTGGATAAACTTATCGACTACAGTCCCGCTGTAGCACATGTTACCGAAGATGATCGTATTCGGCATCTGTGGAAGCAGGTTGACGTACTTTGAAGAGAAGTGAATGGTTCTGCCTTCAGAAGGAATAACGCTTTTATGCCAATTGGGATCTTGCGGATTGCCCTTGATCTCCGCCCCCATTATCAATTCCCCTTTCATCAGCTTATCATATCCCGCGGCACTCAGCTGCGTCACCGCTGCAGCCTTGATCGCTTCGTCGGTTGCTGTCGGAATAGCACTCAGATCGAGCGTCGAGCCGACACGAAAATTATCGATCTCTCCATGCGTATCCATCAACACTAACCCATAATCCTTAAAGGTCTCTACCACTCCGTACGTGCATTGTTCATCGCGCAAGACTGTGACTTCCAGATCGAGTCCGGAAGCATTGATCTTCTCGAGTCCTAATTGAATTTGTGGATTGATCGCCGGTAGGGTTTTTGTATCCGCGGCAAAGAATAGTACTTTCTTATTGGTTATCGTATTCTTCGATAGCGGCATCAGGTCTTTTAAATGATTGCCACCAGGTCCACCCCGAAAGAGACTATTACCTGCTGCATCGACTTCGGTGAAATAAAAGGTTGTCTGCAGACCGGAAGTAAGAATAATACGTATGTACGTACTGTCGATCGAATAAATATCAGCCACATTTGGCTCAAAGAAGAGATACTCCATCGTCCGTTCGATCGCCCGGTGCGGGTCGCCACCAGAAGAATCGGCAAAGGCAAGAAATTGCGTTTGCGCTAGTGCAAGGATCGATTCGACCTCGGCTAACGATGGCTGACCTTGTGGCGTAACGCTCTCGGTCGTCCCACAGTGTGAAAGCAGGAATGAAAGAGCAAAAAGGGAAAGAAGTTTAAGTAGTTTCATTAGGTTATTTATCCTTGATACACCGGCACGACGCGTTAAGTGGTGGCTGGTTCGGATCGAGCGTGCTGGTCGAGGTAAACGGTAGAGCTTTTTGTGACATATTTTTTGTGACATATGTTGAAGGCTTAGACCCCTCACCATCCCATCGACGACGGTTGTGCTTAAGAAGAGTGCCATCTCCCCCTTTAAAGCATAGGATATATCGGGATCAGGCAAATGCCCCTCCCAACCAAAGATGCCAGCAGGTATTCCCGTAAATCCACTACTGTTATTTTCTCCACTATACGATTTCCAAAGCGGAGATTTCAATTTCATGGCGTTGCCGGCCTTATCGCGACCGCCGAGAAATGTAAAAAGCTCATCCCATTCTGCTTCGCTTGGCAAATGCCAGCCCTTCGGACATATTCCCTGTACACCGCTCGGATTTGCATTCGTCGCGGTACCAGTGCCCATCGCCACTCTCCACGGATAGAGCCTGCCGTAGATATCACAGTTCGCTTGAGAAGACTCGTAACATTGACTTCCCGGAGCAACGAAGCGGAGATTCTCCGCCATCCAGTTTTGCTTGCCGATGCAAACGGCTTTGTATTTCTGCCCGTCGCGCTCGTCGATGAATTCGGTAACGCACCCTTCATAGCTGTAATCGTCATGTCCGGAATGTATCAGCGGCATCGTCGGGCTGATCTTCTCACCAAGCTGGGCGGCAGTATACTCGGCGCCGGCTGAATTCAGATAGGCATTCCCCGTGCTGTCACCATCGACCACTAACGCGCGGACGAGTGAGTCCTCCATCTTTTTACAAAAATTATTATCGACCGGATCGGACATGCCATTCCCGTATCCATACGAATAGTAGCTGATGAGTTGCCTGTTCGTAAACGCAGTCTTGATCGGATGATCGACGACGGCTTTCCCTCGCTGCGGCGCTTTGTATTCGCCAACCTGACTCCAGCCCGAGTAGCACATGTTGCCGAGAATGATCGTATTCGGCATTGGAGGAAGTTTGTCGAGATACTTCGCGGTGACAATGACGCGAAAACGTTTCGATCCTGGTCCGTCACTCAAAAAATCCTTCCAGTTGAGTACATACGGAATATTGATCCCATGGCAGAAGCGGAGATCGCCACCGGAAACCTTGTCATAGCCTCCTGGCCCAATACTATAATCCATCTGCTCCTTGATAAGCTTTTCCGATGTATCGATCGCAGGATCATAGATGATGAACTCGCCGCTGATAAAGGCGTCAGGCGTGCCTGGTTTAATCTTTCACACAACGGCAGGAGAGCAACAACCTGTTATCCAAAATTACTTCATTACCACTACTGTTATCGAAGGAAAGCTGATAACTATAGACATGCATAATCCCTCCAGTAGCAAGGTGTGACGCTGAGGTTGTCCAAAAGTCTGCTAAATACGTACGACTGGTGAATTTGATGCCGTCCATTAAGCTATAGCCACCCGGAAGAGCTGAAAATCCAGTCGAGTTTGTATTGATGGGGATATTGTTAGCAGGAAGTTGCCACAGGATAGTATCTTTTAACGCATTTTCTCCTTTGCCTTTTCCGCCAACCGTTTCAACGAGCAGCTGGTATTCTTTGAAGCTTGGCACATGCCATCCTGCAGGACAAATACCTTGTACGCCACTTGGCGAGGCGGAGGATGAATCAGCCCCTTGCATGATCATATCCCACGTGTAGAGTCTGCCATAAAGCGCGCAATTTGTGGAGTTATTATCATAGCACATACTTCCGGGTTCATTGTAGTTTAAATTTTGCGCCATCCAAACCATTTTACCAATGCAGGTCGTCTTGTATTTTTGCCCGTCTCGAGGATCGATAAGGGTATCGCCGCATTTTTCATAACTATAATCATCAGCGCCATAATGCCGGAAGTAGAGTTTTATTGGTGCGCTTGCCGAGTCTTCCTGAACATCCTCATAGAACTCCGTGCGATTTGCCGTGAGATTTACGTCGAGCGTACTATCGAGATCGATTGCCAATGATCGGATGAAGGTATCCAACATTACTTTTGCAAAGCCATTGCGTACAGGCGCGGAGAGACCGTCATCGGTGGAATAGCCATAATAGCTAATGGGGTCTTTATCCATCCACGCTTTTTGCATGGGCCTGCTGAACGAGCCTCGGTCTATCTCTGCCCCACTATAACAGGTATTACCAAAAACAACGGTGTTAGGCATCGAAGGAAGCCCCTGGATGTATTTGGTGGTCACCAACAATCTCATCTTGTATGTCTTCACCTTCGGATGTTTTTGCCACAGCGGTATGAGGGTATTGATACGCACATGATTTGCAATTCTAATTTCTCCGGATAAGATTTTATTATACGTATCGATCCCAGCTTCCTGGACGATCCTCGCCTTGATTTCCTCTTCATTTGCCGGGATACCGGGGAAATAGATTATCGTCCCGGTTAAAAATGCATCCGGCGCTCCGTGTGTATCGATAATGACAAGCCCATACTCTTTAAATGTTTCTACCGTTTGAGGCGTACAGTCTTCGTTGATCTTTATGATCAGGTTGAGCGATAGAGGTGAAGCGTAAATGCGATTGACAACATCAAGCATCTCCTGGGTCTTATAAAATTCATTATTTGCAGCACCATAAAACAAGACTTTGAGATTACTGATCGTATTTGTAGAAAGTGGTCTGTTCTTTGAGAGCTTTGGAATCTTTGCCTTTTTTGGATTGCCGCCCCTAAAAATACTTATGCTGTCGGCGTCTATTTGATCGATAAAGAAAGCGGTTCGTAATCCTGATTTCAGTAAGATATCTATATACGTATGTCCCAGGACGGTTACCGATTGCACGTTCGTTTGTGACCTGATGGAGTTTGCAGTGCGCTCAATTGCATCCGACAGAGCGCCGTTTGCCGAATCTGCCATTGCAAAAAATATATCTTCTACTGTAGAAGAAAGAGTAAATGCTTCCAGCAGAGACGACGAGTTCGTATTTATTGCCGGCTCGGTCGTGCCGCAATGGGAAAGTGCAAATACCGTGAGTAGGAGCGAAAGAAGTTTGAAGGTTCTCATGGTTTTATTCTATTTATCCTGTACACACCTGCACGACTCGTAGTCCTCCGGCGTTACACCGCCTCCGACTACCGTGGTGACCGAGTGATGCAGACGAATATCATACCGATATTCGGGTAGTGTCCATGCTGTGGCCGACCAGAACATAGCGTTCTCTCGGAGGCGCTGGAATGAGGAAGAGCCAGTAACGTATACGCCCCCGGGAAGAGTGCTAAAGCCGCTGCTATTTGTTGCGCCTTTGTTGGGTGATTTCCAAAGCGTATCGGTAGATTTCAATGCTCCGCCCGCGTCTACGCCATTGGGCCCCCCACCGGAAGCTTCGATCAACTCCAGCCATTCTGCATGGCTTGGGACGTGCCAGCCTTTCGGACAAATTCCCTTCACGCCGCTTGGCTTGGCCGCTGTTGCAGCCGCTCCCTGCATAAGGGTATTCCAATCATACAATCTTCCATAGATGGCGCAATTGGACGTGTTGTCGTCATAACATTTACTCCCCGGTGCATTGTATCGTAAATTCTCTGCCATCCATATCTGGTCGCCGATACAGACGGTTTTATATTTCTGTCCGTCGCGTTCGTCGGTCAACGTATCGATGCAGTCGTTATAGCTGTAATCATCATGACCGGAATGCTTCATCGGCATATCCGGGCTCACAGGCAGGGGCAGGTTGAGTTGTTTTGCCGTGTATTCCTGACCTGCTGCATTGAGATAGGCATTCCCTGTGCTATCGCCATCGTAGAGCAATGCCCGGATCAGAGAATCTTCCATTCTTTTTGCAAAATTATTATCAAGACGCTCCGATGAGCTATTGGGATATCCGTAGGAATAATAACTGATCAGGTCTTTGTTGGTAAACGCTGTTTTGATGGGTATGTCGATGTTTGTTTTTCCGATTGCCGCAGAGTGTGTTACTTCGCCGGCAATGTTCCACCCTGAATAACACATATTGCCAAGGATGATCGTGTTTGGCATCGGTGGAAGAGCGTCGATGAACTCTGAATTAACCAGTATTCTGTAAGTTGACGGGCCGCCGCTGACTTTATGTGTTATGAATTGTTCCCAATTGCGCTGAGCGATAAGATTCCCTATAAAGCAGAACCGGAAATAGCCATTAAGAACTTTATCATACCCGCCGGCGCCGAGCTGATACTCTAAATTCTCTTTAATAGCCACATCGTTCGTATCATATTCCGTACTAAGCCCTTGCACTATCTCTCCCGTCATGAACCCATTGGGTACTCCGTGCGTATTGATGATCACTAATCCATATTGCCCGAAGGACTCGATATCTTTAATCGTGCATTGGTCATTTTCATGTAAGGTCACATTCAAATTTTTCCCGGAGTTTTTAATAGTAGTCACGAGCTTATTGAGTTCACCGTCATGGTAGAGGTCATCGTACTCCTTTCCGACAAACGGTGCATAAATCAATATATTGTTGTTTTCAATAGTATTATTCGTCTTCTTACCGGCAGTTACTATCCCCCCTCCAGATCCGCTCCCCCCACCTCTGTAAGTGCTAAGGCTATCGGGACCGGCAATGGTAATCATAAAGGTAGTGCGTAACCCCGATTCCATTTCGATCTCGATGTAGGTACTGTCAAACCAGTATGCGTCTTTCACCTTCGGTTGGGTCTGTACCCACTCCGCCGTTTGTACGATGATTTGTCCGGGACTGCTGCCGGGCTTTGCTTTGGCAAAATCGACGAACATCCACTGCACAGTATCGAGAATCTGCGTGACTTCGTACAGCGATCCTGTGCCTAAATTCGTCACTTCTGTTGCCGATTTGCAACAGCAGAATGTAACAACTACGACAAAAAACGAGATACGTGTAAGCGCTTTCATAATAACTCTACCAGCCGGGAAGTTAATCTTTCACACACCGACAGGACATCGCATCTTTCCTATACGCTGCGGGGTGATTCGAGGAATTATTGGTTTGGTCGAAGAGCCGCTGAGTAGCGCGATCTGTTCCCATCGGTGAAGTCGTCCAATAATGTGCTTGCGTACCGATCCCGCCGAAGGTGTTGAAGTTATCAGTGAACATTCCTCCCGGACGTGCGGAAAAACCCGTACCATTATTGGCACCACCGGTTGGCCCTATCCAGTGCAGAGTATCTTTCAGAGATTTGTCGGCTGCGATCTTATCCCCGAGAAAAGTAAATAGTGTTGTCCATTCTCCGTCGCTCGGAACATGCCAGCCATTTGGACATGCTCCCTTGATTCCGCTCGGTATTTTATCAGTAGGCGGAGCCCCTCCAAGAAGAACATCGTGCGGATACATCCTCCCATAAATATCGCAATTGCCTGACGCATTGTCATAGCATTTACTTCCCGGTGCATTGTATCGCAGATTCTCCGCCATCCAAGTCTGCTTGCCGATGCAGACGGCTTTGTATTTCTGCCCGTCGCGTTCGTCAATGAGCGAGTCTACGCAGTGTGCATAACTATAATCGTCGGCGCCATAGTGACGAAAAAATAATTGGCCTCGAAGAGATTGATCCGGAGGATCGAAAAACTCAGCATTGGCTGCAGATCGATTGGCTATGCCGGTACTATCTTTATCAGTTACCAGCCGCTTTAGTAATGAATCCTCCATTCGGCCCGCAAACTCATCACGTACCCCTCTCGATGTTCCAGGGAGTCCGACATCATCTCGAGTATAGGCATAATAACTGATCGGGCTCCTGTTCAAAAAAGCGTTGCCGATCGGGTCGTAGAATATGGTAGTATCACCACGCCAGACGATCGTCTCTCCTTTTTTATTAATAAAAGATTTTTTTGGTAAGTGTTCTGATGTAGCGATCCAGCCACTATAGCACATATTGCCAAAAATGACTGTGTTCGACATGGCGGGCAGGCCGTTGAGATATTTCGAGGTAACATAAACGGAAACCGTATCACGATGCCGCAAGTTTTCATTCCACTCTGCGTCGGTAAGAATTGCGTTTATCGACACACCCAGCCGTAGTTCTCCGGCAACTACTTTATCATACGCGCCAGGCCCAAGCTTCGAATTGAGTACGCTTTTAATATGGTCTTCTGTCCGTGAAGTTGCCGACAAAAAGGCTACGTGAGATCCGGTCTTGAACTCGTCCATCGTCCCATGCGTGTTCACAATCACTAAACCATAATCCTTGAAGGTTTCAATTGTTTTGTATGTGCATTGACCGTCTCGCAGTATCGTAACCTCCAGGCCGAGCCCTGATTGCGTGATTCGGTCCAGACTACGTTTCAGTTGCGGTTCTACCGCAGGTAGTGTTTTCGTATCCGCAGCATAGAACAATACTTTTTTATTGGCGATCGTATGATTTGCCAGAGGCGCATCGGTAAGATCTTTCAGCAAGGGAACAACCTCTGCTCTTTCGCCGCCGCCGCGAAAGATACTGTTGCCTGCGGCGTCTTGCTGCTCGAACGAAAAGGTAGTTACCAGACCCGACTTCAACGTAATGTGAATATAAGTACTATCGATTGCGTAGATACTTTTCACTCCTGGTACTCCCATAAGATAGCCGCACGTAAGCTCGATCGCCTTGTAAGGATCGCCGGTTGTTTCTTCGGCTGCAGCTTTGAATCGTGCCTGCGCCGAGTCGAGGATATTCACCACTTCGAGCAGTGACGGCTGATTGCCTCCATTGACACTGTCGGTCGTCCCGCAGTGGGAAAGGCCAATTGCCAACGCAAGTAACGAAAGAAGTTTGGCTATCTTCATGGCTGTGGTGGTAGCAATAACGAACCGAAATATACGACACGGAACAGAGCCCCCACTTCTCCCGTTAGCCTCGCATGTCAAAACGTCCCCTTCGTTCGGAAGGTATGCTGATGCGGTCCGGTGATGGGTGGATCGTCAAGCTTGCAACAACGCATCCGTCGTTTGCCGATGGCACACCGGTCGATATGATCTTCTGGGATAATCGGAGTGCAGGCGAACAGAACGAGGTCGATGAGATCGCGCGCATTCAGCAACTCGAACCCGAAGTTGTTGCGCTTGCACTTTCAGCCGAAGCATCGTTACGCGACGCCGATTTCAAAAAAAGATTTCCCTAAGCACTATGGACTTTCTTGTCGAAACAGATATCTTCGTTGAATACCTGACTACTCCGGCTTCTACACTTCGCTCAGCACTTACGCACGGAGTTTGCTACACGACATTCAACAACGCACTTGAATTGTTTCGCGCAGTCACGAGTACCGAAGAGGAGGAAGCTGTGCAGCGAGCGCTCATGTCCGTACGCCTTCTGGGCCTTAACTGGCGCAATGCGCGGCCCTTTGCCGAGACTGCCCGCCGCATCGAGGCAGCGACCGGCAAGCACCTCTCCGAGCATGAGATGGTCATGATCGGGATGGCAGAAATGTCGAAGCTGACGATACTAACGAAACGCAACTACGACCGGTATCGTGAGCTTGGTGTAGCTGTAATAAATAGCGCCGAGCGGAGTTTATAGGTCTGGAAGGGCCATTTGGGGCCAAAGTTCCGAGGTAATAATAATATAAACGGAACAATTCAAATCCAAAACTAGTAGTATGAGCATCGTTTACGTTGTCGTGAATTAACCTACCTACCAAGTATGCGGATTTCAAAACAGTACACAAACCGCGAAAGCCAATCGCTGGATATGTACTTGCAGGAGATCGGTCGGATGGACCTCCTCAATTCCGAGATGGAAGTCGAGCTTGCCAAGAAGATCAAGTCAGGCACTCCCGGAAGTCAGCGCGCCCTTGAACAACTCGTCAAGGCAAATTTGCGCTTCGTCGTCTCCGTTGCAAAACAGTACCAGAACCAGGGCCTTTCGTTAGGTGACCTTATCAATGAGGGCAACCTTGGCCTCATTAAAGCTGCAAAGCGTTTCGACGAAACGCGCGGCTTCAAGTTCATTTCGTATGCAGTGTGGTGGATCCGTCAGTCGATCCTTCAGGCACTTGCAGAACA
>JANWLI010000144.1 GCA_025450975.1 Candidatus Kapaibacterium sp.
GCGGGTCAGAGCAAAAGCACGTATGGCATAAGGTATATTCGTATGAGTAACGAGCTAAATGTAATGGATCGACCCGACAAACCACGCATCAGGACGGAAGTCCGGGCTGCTGACGATACGAATACCAACGCTGTTGTGACGAAGGTCGTGACAGAACGTCTTAATCTGTTTTACGGCCAGAAGCAGGCGCTGAAAAGTGTCTCACTTCAAATAGGTCAGAATCATGTTACGGCGCTCATCGGCCCATCGGGCTGCGGTAAGTCTACCTATTTGCGCACGCTCAATCGTATGAACGACACGATCTCCGGTTGCCGGATCGAAGGTAACGTGATGATGGACGGTGTGAATATCTATGATAAGAACGTTGATGTTGTCGAGCTGCGTAAGCGTGTCGGGATGGTCTTCCAGAAATCGAATCCATTTCCGAAGTCGATCTGGGAGAATGTTGCGTATGGCCCACGCATTCTTGGAGAGAAGAAAAAGAGCGTGCTCAATGAGATCGTCGAGCAAAGTTTGAAATCTGCTGCACTCTGGGATGAAGTATCCGACAGATTACATTATTCTGCCCTCGGTTTATCGGGTGGCCAGCAGCAACGTCTCTGTATTGCGCGCGCCCTCGCAACGGAACCGGAAGTGATCCTGATGGACGAGCCGGCAAGTGCGCTCGATCCGATCAGCACGGCAAAGATCGAGGAGTTGATCTTCCAGTTAAAGAAAAATTATACGATCATCATCGTGACGCATAACATGCAGCAGGCCGCGCGTATTAGTGATATTACGGCGTTCTTCCTGATGGGCGAGTTGATCGAATCCGGCGATACGCGCGATATTTTTACCAATCCTGTGCGCAAAGAGACCGAAGATTATATTACAGGAAGGTTCGGATAATCATGACAGCTCAACCACGCATGCATAGACATTTCGAAGACGAACTGGAGAAGTTACGGGCTTTGCTCATCCGTATGGGATCGCTTGTCGACGAGCAGATCGAGCTTTCTGCACGCGCCGTTTTGGAAGGCGACATGGAGGCGGCCCGGTTCGTGTTCAAGCGCGAAACACGTGTCAATGAGTACGACCTCATGGTTGATGGCCTCTGCCAGCGCATCCTTGCCCTTACACAGCCAGTTGCGATCGACCTTCGTTTACTTATTGCCGGTATGCGTATCGACGGTGAGTTCGAGCGAATCGGCGATATTGCAGTCAACATCGCCGAGCGTGCCGAGAAGCTGTCCGGCGATGCCGATCTGCTTAAGCGTGTCGGTCTTACGGAAATGTTGCCTGCAGCGCACTCGATGTTTCGCGATGCGTTCGATGCCTTTATCAATAACGATTCCGATCTCGCAAAGTCGATCTTTGAGCGCGACGATATCGTCGACGATTTTGCCCGCACCGCATTCGACAAGCTGATCGATGAGATGAAGCGCGACCCGGTACAGATCGAACCGGCTGCACACACGATGGCACTGTTACGTCACATTGAGCGGCTTGCCGACCATGCGACAAATATTGCAGAAGACGTAGTGTTTATCGTTGAGGCAAAGATGCTTAAACATAACATTCCGGATTCGATCGCAAAGCAGGACCGCGATCAGTGATCCGGGATCACTTCTTCTTTGCGTTTGCCGATCGCTAAGTAGGACCGGACGATCACGACGGCGATAATAACGGTGCCTCCAAGGATCGCCCAGTTGCTGGGGCGTTCGCCAATGCCAATAAATACCCAGACAGGGTTTAGCACCGGCTCAAGCATCGAGAGCAGTAATGCATCGAGCGCTTTCACGTCGCGGATGCCGATCGTAAAGAATGTATAAGGCACGCCGATCTGCAGGACGCCGAGAAATACCAGCATGCCAATATCTCCAATGCCGTTCGGAGCAATGTTCGTAACGCCGCCGATCGCAAGGACTGCCATCGCAGCGCAGATCAGCACATGTCCTAAGATGACGGAATGCCAGCGGCCTTCTTCGCCAAAGCGTGCGTGTTTGAGCAGGATCGTGTAGGCTGCGAAGCAAACGCCGGAAGTAAGAGCGAGAATATTGCCGAGGACTGCACCACCTTCGAACTTATCGAAGAAGAATAAACTCATGGCAGCGATCGTAATAAAGACGGCGAAGATATCTGCCTTCTTGATCTTGGTGCGTGAGACGATGGGCTCTGCGATGAGGACGTAGATCGGTGCAGTGAACTGCAGGAAGATCGCATTTGCACTCGTCGTAAGTTTTGTTGCCATGACGAATAGGATGAGCAGCGCTCCATAGACGAGCGCTGTTACGATCGTATCGGGATGCGTCCAGCGCGAGGCGTGACGAGTCTTAGCAGGAACAAAGATGAGATAGGCGATGAAAAGCGTCAGTGCTGCCAGCGCACTACGCCAGAAGGAGATGCCGAGGCCGTCAAGCGAGATCGATTTAATGAATAAACCGCCTGTGCTCCAGAAGAGCGCAGCGACGAGAATGAGTAATGCTCCACGACCTGAGTGGCGCGGCATCATTCGTGCTTACTCCATCCCAAGCGGTCGCCTTCTTCGAGGATCGCTTTCAGCTCTTCAAGTGTGATCTTGTGATGGGCAAGAAATTTTGCTACCTCTTCGGAATCAGGTTTGACATTTTTCTTGCGATACGAGCGGAAGTCGCGGTAGACAGCTGCGACGATCGTCGGATTTGAAGCAAAGCGCTTCATGATGGCCAGCTGCTCAGGCGTGCGGACGCGGCGGGCATCGATATACTGTGCAAAGGAATCCTGACCGGCCGCAACGATCGGATCGGCAACGGGATCGAGGGGTCGTGAAAGCAACGAATCGTTCGTCGTATACGGCGACGGCGTGTCCTGCTTGCTGCAGCCGATAAAAAGAGCACAAATAAGTGCGAAAAACGCTATTCCTTTTTTCATACGAACGTTCTTAAAGATTGAGAGTTAGCAAGTAGTTCCGAATTGAAAAATACTACACGTACACTAGATCATATGAGAAAAGTATCATTAGGTTATATCTTTATCGCATTATTCCTTATCAGCTGCGGTAAATCTGGGGACGGCTCCTCGTCGGAAGCAGCACCTGCGGGCTCGAAATACGGCGTGAAGGCCGGGATGTCCGAGATGACAATGGAAATGATGGGTATGAAGACGACCGTCACCAACTATTGGGATGATTTTGGCAAGAAGTCCGTCACGGCCGTATCCGGCGAGATGATGGGTTCGAAGATGAACGAGACGACGATCGAAAAAGACGGCTTCTCGATCAAGTATGACGGCGAGAAAAAGACCGGCATGAAGGCAAAGAAAGATTCTGCCATGCAGGATATCAGCTTTCATGAAATGACCGATGCGCAGATGAAAGAGCGCGGCATGACCGAAGCCGGAACAGAGACGCTCCTCGGCAAGGAATGTAAGGTCTACGAAGTTGACATGGATAAGATGACGGGCCAGACATCCACTGACCCAGCGGCGAAGGTCAAAGGCAAAGTGTGGGTATGGAACGGCATTCCGATGAAGATGGTCATGGGCGATCTCATGAAGATGGAGACGACGAAGATCGAAGTCATGGAGTCCGTCCCGGCTGCGAAATTCGAGGTACCGGCCGATGTGCAGATAACGGATATGTAGTATCTGCTACCTTCTATTTTACGATGAGGGCGGACATTATTGTCCGCCCTTTGTATTTTTGTAAAAAGCTTTTACCCATGAAATTCGTCACGTATAAGACCGAACGCCAGCTTGGCCTCACACCAAAGATGCAGTCAACTGCCGCACCCATAGCATCGAGCAGGAAGGTGCGCCTGGGCTTCATGAGCGGCGAGACGCTCATCGATCTAGCCTTAGCCTGGCATATATACGATCTACGTACTGGTGGTCCGACAGGCGTACAGCGCGACAGTGTGCTCCCAGGCGACATCCTCGAGTTGCTCGCTCTTGGCGATGAGGGACTTGCAAAAAGCCGTGAAGTTGGCGCCTGGTGCGCGAAGAAATCTCAGGAAGAGATCGCAGAGTTGCACATTAGTGCTCCTGACGATGCGCAGATTTTAGCACCCGTGCCGAGGCCTACGTCGATGCGTGATGGATACGCATTCCGCCAGCATGTCGAGGCTGCGCGCCGTAATCGTGGTGTCGAGATGATCCCGGAGTTCGATGCATTTCCTGTGTTCTATTTTACGAATCATCAGGCCGTCGTCGGTCCCGGTCCGGTCGAAGTAATGCCGGAGCATCTGAATAAACTTGACTTCGAACTTGAAGCATGTATTGTTATCGGCAAGGAAGGGCGTAATATTAAAGCGGCCGATGCTGACGGTTACATCTTCGGCTATATGGTGATGAACGACTGGTCCGCCCGCGCGCTACAGATGGAAGAGATGAAGCTTTCGCTCGGTCCGGCGAAGGGGAAAGATTTTGCGACGGCGATCGGGCCGTACCTTGTCACACGCGATGAGCTTGCATCGAAGCGTATCGATAGTCCCGTTGGTGAGCGCTATGATCTTACGATGACATGCACGATCAACGGCGAAGAAGTATCGCGCGGCAATCTCAAGGACATGACGTGGACGTTCGCGCAGATCATCGAGCGAGCAAGCTATGGCGTGACGCTCTATCCGGGCGATGTGATCGGCTCGGGCACGGTCGGTACAGGGTGCTTCCTCGAACTCAATGGCTCTAAGGTCTATAATAACCGTTGGATCCAGCCGGGAGAGGTTGTTACGTGCTCGATCGATATGCTTGGCGACCTGACAAATACAGCCGTCGTCTCTAAAGTCTAGTACCGCAGTCTCCAATATTGTTCGGCTCCGCCGGTTTTATTTAGAACCTCCCCCCGGCCCCCTCCTTTACAGGAGGGGGAGAGACTTCTCAGCCCGTTGGGCTTCGCGTTGTTGGTCCCGGTCTGATTTGTTGTATTTTCGCGGAGTATCCCTTATCAAGGAGACCAAGCGAACATGCCAACAATAAACGATCCTAACGCACCCAAAAGTAAATGGCCCAGCGGCATGACGTTCGTCATGTATTGCGCCGGTGTGACCATGCTCCTGCTTGCAGTATCGCTGCTTATTAGCGGGAAGCCATTCGCCTTTTCCGTCGAAGATAATAAAGTTACGCTCCACGGCGGCTTGATACCGCAAGGAGTGCCGGAAGCTAAGGCACAGGAGAAGAGTGTGGACTTACAGCAGCAGTTTGTCGAAGCGAAGTCCTCAACTCCAGAATCTGCAGAACATGCTTCGGCGGAAACAGCGCCATTCAACGGCACGTGGGAAGGAGCTGGTTCAGTATACGAACTGGTACAAGATGGCGAGGCCGTTATACTCTCAGAAACGACTCAGGGTATCACATCGGCATATGGAGTAGGGCAGGCAAATGGTAATCGGGCACAGCTCGATATTCAGACTGCAATAGGTACGTTTCCGGCAGAGTTAGTGGCTGAAAGCCAGACACAAATTAAAATGACGGTTTCCGGGCAGTCGTATTACATACGACGCGAGTTGTAACCGTTTGCCTCACTCAGTTCTTCCACTGCTCTGTATTGCGATCAGATCTATAGAGGGAGGTAACGTAGTATGTTAGGCATGGCTTTGTGCCCCTTTCGACCTCACAACCTTTTATCTCATGTAGTGTTTGCAGGAGGAGGAGATATTGCAGGTGAAAAATATAGGGATGCTTTCTCTCGTTACTTTATTTCTTTTCGGTTGCCATAATACTAACGGACCGGATGAAGCGAAGCCGATATCTCTTGGATCTTTCCCGATCGTCTCGCTTCAGTGCAGTGGAGTCATTATAGTGGAGGAGCACGCAGATACGTATGAGTACGAACCTTCGATCAATGATCCCGATGGGTCGTATTCACATAGAGAATGGAAGGACAGTAGTTATGAACTTCAGGGGAATTGGGGCCACGACAGCCTTAATACTGTCATTAAGTTTAACAATTTGATCCACCGACTTTCCTGCACCGTTCTGGCGTCGCCTTTAGGAGCACGCTGGGAGATTCAACTAGAAGATGTTCCTTTCAGCTACTCCTCTGATAGTTCAATCAACATAGTTCTGACCGGCACTGATGTTGCCAAGTATATTAAGCAATTGTATGGTCGTTATCATCTGAGAGAGTTTCATTGGTACGGACACCAAGGGTCGTATTGGAGAACGCAGGACGTTTCGTACAGCTTCACGTGTACGGAGAGTACGCGCATAGAGATCACTCTTTCGAAGAGAATTAGATAGTTAGCTAGAACGCCCCGAGCCGGACTCGAAGTGCGTCTGCCAGCCGGGACTCTTTGCCGAATCCTACCTCCGAAGGTTGTAAGTAAAGCTTGACCCTTTAAAATTTCTTACGGCGTAAAATAATCCCACGTTTTAAAACGTGAGAGCATCCTCCTAATCGTTCGAATTTGCGATACCTCTCAGTTGGCATAGAATTCGCACGTCGCCTCTTTGCTCATGCTACTCACAATTATCATCGTGGCGGTCAGCAGTGTTATATGTTTTCTGCTGCTGACGCCACTCGTGGTAGAAGTCGATAGTGTTCGCCGCAAGTACGGGATCTACTATAGAGGCATTGCAGCGATCGATCTTCGTTGGGACGAAGGTCTGTACTTGCAGTTATGGGTGCTTGGCTGGCGGAAAACGATAGATCCGTTTGGCATGCGGGACCAGAAACCGCACGAGAAGAAGCCGCAGAAGCCGAAGCGAAAGCGCGTGGCCTTCAGCAGAATCAGAAGGAAGCTTGGCCATGTACTTCGGAGCTTTACGGTCAAGCGCTTCTATGTGAATGTCGATACAGGCGATTATCCCTTGAATGGGCTGCTCTACCCGCTTGCAGGAGCTCTCTCAAACGAGCGGCGGACGTTTCACATCAATTTTAACGGCGATGTTGTCGTCCGTATACGGATCGAGAACAGGCTTGGCAAAATACTTTATGCTATCATACGATAGCAATTACTACACTTAATCCATACGATCATGAACATGCAACTAGACGATGTCATCACGAAGGTGACAGATTTCCTAAAGAATGAGGCAAAGACAGAGACTGTCGTCGGCGCTCAATTCAAACTCGGTGAATTTACCTGTGTCCCCGTCATTCGTCTCGGCCTTGGATTCGGCTTTGGCGGCGGCGAAGGAGAAGGCGATACGCCGAAGAATGGTAAAGGTAAGGGCGAAGGCTCTGGCGCCGGCGCAGGAACAGGTATTGAGCCGATGGGCTTCCTCGTTACGCGTGGCGAAGAGATCAACTTCATCTCTACGAAGTCGAGCAAGGGCCTGAGTGCAATGTTTGAAAAAGCTCCGGACATTCTCTCGAAGTATTTCGAAAAGAAAGAATCGAACGAAGTGCATAACTAGGAGCAATCCTAGAACGCGCGGCCGAACTGGAAGTGCGTTTGCCAGCCGGACTTCTCGCCGAATGGCGTTGCGCTGTCGAAGCCGTAGCCGAGATCGATACCAAGTAGGCCAACGGCCGGGACCTGTACGCGTGCGCCGAAACCGACGGCACGTTTGAGGTTGAACGGATCGGCGTGTGAGAAATCAGGCCAGACGTTTCCGGCTTCTGCGAAGGCAAGGACAAACAGCGGAATCGGCTCGCGCGAGATCTGGAAGCGCACTTCAGCGCCATACTTCATGTAAGCTTCACCTGCTTCGGTGAATGTATTGGCTGACCCGACACGGGGCCGTCCAATCGAAGCATCGGGATATCCGCGCAGAGCGATCGTCGTAAAGCCGGTGGAAAGCCCTGAGCCGCCCATTGTGAAGCGTTCAGTCGGAGGAATGTATGGTGTTCCGCCAACACCGGAGACGGAGCCGACATCGAACGACGTCATGAGCACGAGCTTCTGTGAAATTCCTAATTGCGCCAGTGGCGTGAAGAACTTCATCGAGAAGTTCGTCAGGAAGTAGTTCGACGGCTCGTTCGGCGCGATCGATTCTACCGGCAGGTATGCAAGCCTGGTTTGGAAAGCGAATTCCGATCCCGATCCCGGGAAGAGCGGATCGTCGGTCGAATTAC
>JANWLI010000145.1 GCA_025450975.1 Candidatus Kapaibacterium sp.
GAGCGTTCTACACCGTATACTGCAGTGCGCTGGGATGGCGACAAATTTTTCGGGTTCATCGGCGGCGTGTGGTATCAGCTCCTCACGATCGATGGTGTACCGGTCAGTGATATGGCCACAGCGAGCAAGGAGAAATACCGCAAGTACTGGCGCAAGCGCCTCTCCCTCGATCTTACGGAGATCCTCAAAGACATGGGCCATCCGCTTCCTGCGACCGTGAAGCTTTCGGTCAGGGACGGCGAGAAATCGCTCGAACTTACCGAAGTAATGACAACGAAAAATAAGAACGCTGTCTGGAAGTACATGAAAGAGCATCCGGTTGCCGACGATCCGTCTGCAGAAAAGTCACGAACGTCAACCTCTGCGTCTACAAAATCTACCGGCAAGACCACCGACCTTGACAAGTTGCAAAAGGATATTGCGAAGGCCGTCAACCTTACGATGGAAAAGCCATTCGCGGTAAAGTCTGGCAAGATCGAATACAAGATCGAGGGGCACAAGATGTTTGCCGGAACAGA
This sequence comes from Candidatus Kapaibacterium sp., assembly GCA_025450975.1. Taxonomy (GTDB): domain Bacteria; phylum Bacteroidota; class Ignavibacteria; order Palsa-1295; family Palsa-1295; genus JANWLI01. Next base: position 519 of record JANWLI010000145.1, read on the forward strand.
GACCTTCTACTTCGACGACTTCGGCAAGACGGTGGTGGTCGTCACCGATATTCCAGGCATGATGGGAATGTCCGACCGCAAGACAACGATCTGGAAAGACAAGAAAACGACGGTGATCGATCACGACAAGAAGACGCACTATACGACGCCGATCCGTCCGAAGTCGACGGAGCCGCCGGTGATCAGCTACTCGAGCGCGACGCAACGGAAGCAGGCTGGCTATGCGGTGCAGGCATCGGAGTCGATCTGCGGGAAGAGCTGCGAAGTATTCAAGCACGGCAAGATGAACGTGACGTACTGGCTCTGGAAAGGGCTGAGCCTCAAGGAGATCAACTATTCCGTCGGCGGCGACATGGGCTACACGCGCGAGGCGAAGTCCGTCGAGGAAATCACTGCGATCCCGGCGGCAGTAACAGCTGTGCCTGCGGGGTATGTGAAGAAGTAGTTGGTAGTTGCCGGTATCTCCATGGCGAAAGTCGGGACTGCGAAGGGGTTGTGAGGTTCTGGAGTGAGGGGCGGTCGGGCGTTCGGGCGGTCGGGCGTTCGGTGAGGTAGATAGTAACGGGGGGCAGGACATCGGGCATGATGGTAGCTCCGGAATGCGGAGCGTGGGAATGAGGAATAGCAATAAAACATAAGAACGTTTGTCGAAACAAGTGTATTTTAAGGCGTAAGAGTTTAATGCTTAATGCTCCCCTTGCCAAGGTAGTCTAGTAGTGTATAGAGACAGACTACAAGACATCAGGGGATTCTTCGCCTGCGGTCGCGATGCGACCTTCGGCTCAGAATGACGGCATTATGGGTTTAATGAGCTAATTCGCTGGTTATACTTCGCTACGTATGAAAATCCTATTTAAGTATCTTCGCAATTATCGTCCGCTGTTGTTTCTGGCCCTGGGGCTGGCGACGATCAACCAGGTGTTCTCGCTGCTCGATCCGCTGGTGTTCCGGCATGTGATCGATGAGTATGCGACGCAGCCGGATAAGTACACGGAATCCGAGTTCTTCTCGGGCGTCATCGGCTTGCTCGGGCTTGCCATCGGCGTTGCTTTTGTCTCGCGTGTTGCGAAGAACTTCCAGGATTACTATATCAACGTCATCACGCAGAAGCTCGGCGCGCAGATCTACCAGGACGGCCTCGCACATTCGCTGAGACTTCCCTACAGTGTCTTCGAAGATCAGCGCTCGGGCGAGACGCTTGGCAAGTTGCAGAAGGTCCGCTCCGATGCTGAGCGCGTCATCAGTTTTGGTATCAACCTCGTGTGGGTGACGCTTGTCGGCGTTATCTTCGTGACGATCTATGCGATCAGCGTGCACTGGCTCGTGGCTCCGATCTACTTCGCGACGATCCCGATCATCGGCTGGCTGACTTCCGTGCTCTCGAAGAAGATCAAGATCATGCAGAAGCAGATCGTCGCCGAGACGACGGCGCTTGCCGGCTCGACGACAGAGTCGCTGCGCAACATCGAACTTGTGAAGAGTCTGGGCCTCGCCGATCAGGAGATCTCGCGCCTCAATAACACGACGGGCAAGATCCTGAAGCTCGAGTTGAAGAAAGTGAAGTACATCCGATCGCTTAGCTTCATTCAGGGCACGGTGATCAACTTCCTGCGTACGAGTATCTCATTCCTGATGCTCTATCTCATCTTCCGTCACAGCATCACGTTTGGTGAGTACTTCTCGCTCTACATCTACTCGTTCTTTATCTTCGGGCCGTTGCAGGAGCTTGGTAATTTTATCAATGTGTATCGCGAGGCCGAAGTATCGCTCAAGAATTTCAGCGACATCATGGAGACCGAGCCCGAGCCTGCGCCGGAGCATCCGAAGGCACTGGGGCCGGTGGCGAATTTGTCGTTTCGTGGTGTGAGCTTCCAGCATCAGTCGGCCTCGACGCGTGCCCTGTCGTCGATCTCATTTAGTGTCGATCGCGGCCAGACGGTTGCGTTCGTGGGTCCGTCGGGAGCAGGCAAGACGACGCTGGTGAAGTTGCTCGTTGGTTTGTATCAGCCACAGCAAGGGACGATCCTCTACAATGATCTTCCGAGCACGGAGATCTCGCTCGACGAGTTGCGCGAGCGCATCGGCTTTGTGACGCAGGATACACAGCTCTTTAGCGGGACGATCCGCGAGAACTTGCTTTTCGTAAATCCGAATGCGACGGATGCAGATTGTATGGATGCGTTACAGAAGGCGGCGTGTCAGTCGCTCTTGGCACGTGCATCGCAAGGTCTCGATACGGTGATCGGCGAAGGAGGCGTGAAAGTATCTGGCGGTGAGAAGCAGCGGTTGTCGATCGCGCGTGCGCTGTTGCGCAAGCCGGAGCTGATCGTATTCGATGAGGCGACAAGTGCGCTTGATTCGCTTACCGAAGAGGAAATTGCGAAGACGATCCGCGAAGTGACGTCGACCGGTCAGCGCATCACGATCCTGATCGCGCACCGGCTCTCGACGGTGATGCATGCTGATAAGATCTTCGTGCTCGAGCGCGGCGAGATCTGCGAGAGCGGCAAGCATGCGGAGCTGCTCGAGGAGAAGGGGCTGTATTATGCGATGTGGCGGCAGCAGATCGGGGAGCGGATCGTGGCGACTGCGTAGGGGTTTTTACCACGAAGAAACTTTAGAGAACGAAGATCGCAAAGGGAGCGACTAAGGTTTTGGTGATTTTGCATAAGAAGATACGAACCGGCTCTTTGTGTTGTGCGTTTTTATTAATTGTATCACAACCGAAGAAAGGAGAACCTAGCATGGTTCCAACTGCAACGGTCGTGAAGCGGAAGAATTTCGGCGATCTGTACCGGTATTGGGTGGCTGATGATAAGCATCGGACGCATACGGTGGAGATCCCGAGTTCGGTGTTAATGGTAGCCCCGGTTGATTTCAAACGGGGATCGGACGAGGAACATCTGGATATTATCGCCTGCGGTACGGTCCTGATGCGCTTCAATGACGATGCGATCTTTCATAAGGTCGATCGCTCCATGGTAAACCGGGCGTATAATGCTGCTTTACGATCACAGTTCTCTGTCGGAGTTATTCAGCCAAATGAGTAATTTCGCCAGAGCACTCTGAAAAAAGAAAAGACCGCTCTTGCAGGGAGCGGTCTTTTCTTTTTAACCTCCATTTTTAACACAATGGACACTAAGTAACCACAAAGGTACACGAAGGAGATACTTTGTGAACCTTCGTGCGAACTTTGTGTCCTTTGTGTTAAAAAAACTAGAGAACCGCATCCGGTAAGCCACGGTTACCTAGGTCTTGATAGTCGCATAATCTCCGTATGAAGAGGCTCACGTTTTCTCTGCTCCTGCTTTCGGTATTCAGCTCGCTCTCACTGGCTGTAACCGGCGATACGACTAAGGTCGTCGTCATGGATAAGTATCTGTGGACCTGGAATGGCTTCCAGGACCGCCGCGTGCTATGTCCGGATTCGACGAAGACGTTTGAAAGGATCCTGTTGAAGTATACCCTCACCTGCCCTTCCGGCGGCTGCGGCGAGTGGGATTATACGACGGGCATCGTCCTGCGCAAGTATACCGGCATCATCGACTCTACGCTGCGCGATGCGGCGAACTTCACAATTAACGGCGCGATCCAGGATACCGCTGTGGTATCGGAGGACACGACTTTCACGACTTCCTTTAATACCACTACAAAGAAAACAGATACAACGGCAAATCCCACGCTCCTTCTTGAATGGTATGACGATCCGAATTTACCGTTTACTCCGACTGATAATGATCGTGCCTGGAAAGCAGGTTACTGGAATTACCTCTACGATGCGACCGGCGCGAAGATCGACTCGTTCTATGTTGCAGGCGACACAACGCTCTATGCAGTCCGCACGCCTGCATACTTTAAGTACGAACGTATCGATCCGTATGAGCTGACACGCTACATCACGCCGTACGGCAAAGGCTTCCCGAAAGATTGGACACGCACGTGGACGATGGACATCACCGAGTTCTCATCGCTCCTGCGCGATTCTGTCGAGCTTCGCTCGTTCTATGATGGTTGGTCGCAGGGTTCGCTCTATACCCTGGAGCTTGTGTTTATCGAGGGCACTCCGCCACGTACTACGTACAAAGTTGAGCAGATCTACAATGGCTATTTCACCTATGGGAATCCGGACAACTCGATCGAGAATTATCTGACGGAGAAAAAACTCTATCGCGATGAAAATGCCGACTTCGTCACACTGCGCCTGACGGTTTCCGGCCACGGCTCAGATGCGAACGGGGCATGCGAGTTTATCGACAAGACGCATTCGATCTGGGTCAATGGCAGCGAACGGTATTCGCAGCATTTGTGGAGAGACGATTGCGGCGTGAATCCGACGTATCCGCAGACGGGGACGTTCTGGTTTCCGCGCGCGGGCTGGTGTCCGGGCGATCTCGTCTTCCCCTTCGATTATGAGGTTGGGCACTTCGGCAACAAGGGCGATTCGATCGCCGTCGATTATAATATGGAAGAGTACGAGTCGCCCAATCCGAGCGGCGGTTATAATGTGCATGGGCTAGTATTTTACTCGAGTGCGCCAAATCATACGCTTGATGCTGCAGCAGTCGATATTAGACAGCCGACATCGGATTATCGGCATGCACGCACCAATCCGATCTGCAGCGACATGTCGCCAATCGTCGTAATCCGCAATGATGGTAAAACGCCGGTTACATCGTGCGGGATCAACTATTGGATCGACGATGGTCCTCGAAATGATTTTATCTGGCAGGGCAATTTGGATTTTCTCGAAACAGCAGATGTCGTTATCCCCGACATGTACCTTGGCGAGCCGGGCACACAGCATACCTTTAATATTAAGGTGCATTATCCGAACCAGGGCGATGACCAGTACGAGAATAATGATTTTTACTCGACAACGTACACTGTCCCTAAAACCTACTCGAACAAGATCGCCTTTTCGCTGCGAACGGACGTTTGTGCCGAGCCAAATGCGATCCGCTGGGAGCTGGTCGATGGCGGCAGCGGAGCAGTGATCCACCAGGGCGGCGACTACGAAGATGGTCAGCAAGTACGCGACACGTTCCTGCTTGATCAAGGCTGTTACCGGTTTACGATCTATGACGACGGGTTAGGCGAAGGCCTTCGCCCGTGGATATACGGTAATGGTAACTTTACGGCCGGCGCGTACTCCCTGCGCGACGATAAGAATGCGTATCTTATCAATGTTTCCGGAAATAGCAATGCGGCGAACTTTGGCAACATGCAGTCGACGACGTTTAACGTCGGCAATCCGTCGAGTGTCGAAGTAGTAAAAGCTGCGACAACGTTTTCGCTGTATCCGAATCCGGCAACAGAATCTGTATCGTTCGATCTGAGCGCATTCGGCGAGGAACCCGTGACGATCACGATCTACGACATGCTTGGGAATGCGGTGCTGATCGCTGAAGATGTTCAGACGCTCGATGTCGGCAGTCTTGCCGCAGGGAGTTATGTTGTGAGAGTGGAATCGGACAAGGCGCGAGGATCCATCATGATGGTGAAAGAATAAGTATTTAAACATGAAGAGACGCACAATGTGCGTCTCTTCTATTTTAAAATCCCAACAAATCCCACAAATCCCAGTTCTGACTATTTAGTTACGATCAACTGTCGTGTGATCGCTTCGCCATCAATGCTGAGGCGATACATATAGATTCCGGATGGAAGTTCGGTCGTGTTGAACGGGATCACATTGATCCCTGCGCCAAAATTACCGTTGGCTAATGCTGCTACTTCTTTTCCTGCAAGTGTATAGACACGCAGAGTGAGATTTGCTGGCTGTGCGAGATCGAACGAGATCGTCGTTGAGCTGAACGCCGGGTTCGGCACGTTCTGGAACAGCTCGACGCCGGCAAGCTTTGTTTCTTTTACCGATGAAGCACCAACATTAAACCCACCGGCCATGCCGTTACCGGGAGAACCATGGAACAAACAGTAATATGCATGGACCCCCTCAGCAGTCGGGACGTACTCAAAAACAGTACCTGTGTCACAACTAATGACAGTGCCGGGCCAAAATTGGCTTGAAGAAGTTAGCGGGTGAAATGCGAACGATGCTCCATTATCGGCCTGCCACCTGACCGTATCGCCAAGTGCCATTTCAAATACGACGGGATTGTATGCAGGGCTCCCACCACTTCCGGGAAAAGTGATGATGTGCGTTTTCGCCGTTACCATTGAGGTGGCGAGAAGTAGAACTAAAATAATACCAAGTTTCATGGCTGCGAGGTGTTATGTGAAAGTCATATAAAGGCGATCCGTATGGGACGAATCGCCTTCAAAATTAAGCAATTATATGCGGGGTCGTACTTAGCGGCTAACCGTGAATTTGCGTACGGCTGTACCTTCGGGAGTTTCGAGACGGTAGTAATAAACGCCGACAGGCAACATGGTGATGTTAATACTTGCGGTGTTCCGGCCTGTTCCAAAGGCATCGGTTGTCATTGCTACTTGCTTTCCGTGAATATCGATGATGGCGATCCGGGCGTTAGCTCCTTCAGTCAGAGAGAACGAAATGCTCAGGTTATCAGAAGTCGGATTTGGAAACGCAGTTAATGCGAACTGGTCCTCAACATCGACACTTGAACCGCCGACGACAAACCTTCCTCCCATACCTTCGTGTGCGGTACAGATATACTTATACTCACCGTTCACTTGCGGGACATAGGTAAATATAGTGTCTACACCATCAAAATGAAATTCTGGAGCCGTCTCCGGAAGCTGCGTTGCTAAGAGTGGATGAAAAGTAAAGAAACCCTCCCACTGTATCGTGTCACCAATAGCGACATTAACAAGTTCACTCGGCTGGTATATGAAGCCCAGGCTCTGGCCGAATTTGATGATGTGCGTTGTCGCCTTAGCGAAGGTACCGAAGGCGAGGAGTGCTATGACGAGGAAGACAGTTCTGATGTTCATAAACATGGGGATTAAATAAAGGCCGCCGTCCATGAAACGGCCGCCTTCAAAAATAAGCAATTTATCGGACACAGACCCTTTACCAAGCGGGAATAATGAGCGGAGAGGGTTAGACGCCTACGGCGATCATATCGGGACGCACTGCGCCGGCCTCGTGGGAGAGCCGGTAGATGCGTACCGATCCGAGTACGCCGTTGATCCGGATACGCAGCCGGACATTGCCGGAGGTATCGGGATAGGAGAGCATGGGAGCGCCATTGCGGGATCGGCTTGAAAAATAGCGGGCAAAGCGTTTCCAGCCTTTGCCGTCATCGTGGGAGTTTGTCGTTCCAAAGAGCACCGTTCCGTCGACGATCACGGAGACATGTCTGGGGAGATAAAGGTGGACTTCACCGAGCACGACGGTTACCGTGATGGTGTGGTCACCGGCGGGGAGGAGTTCGGTTGCAAGGTCGATGTCCTGCGTTGCACAGATGGCGGTAAAGTTTTGCCATTCGCGAATCTCCGCACCAACGCCGGAAAAGAACTGACTGCCGAATATCGTCGTGGGCATGTAGTGCAAACGCACCGGCCGAGGGAAAAATCTCTGCGGCAGCCCCTCTGCGCTCTCTGCGCCTCTGCGGTAAAAACCCAGGGGGGGATTAACCGCAGAGGCGCTGAGGACGCAGAGGTAAATTCCGCAGAGGAGTATTGTTTGTATTTTTGCCACACTTTAGTCGGAATCCAAAACAGATACTACTTGTGCGCCTACTTTTAACGCTTGCGGTTCTTTGCAGTTTCTCTACTTCCCAACTTGTTGCACAAGATAGTGTTACGGTCGTCCCCGCCCCCGAATACGAAGCCGGAGGGCTGCACAAGCTGTTTTTCGGCTCCGGCTGGCGCGATCTGTGGACGACGCCCATCTCCGCCGAACCCATTGAGCCATCACTCGTTGCGGGCGGACTTAAAAACGATGGCCACGTACTGCAGTTTCGAGGCTCGAATGGCAAACAGATCCTCTTCAGACCATTTAGCGCTGAAGCCGAATTCGCAGCGCCGGCACAGATCAGAAGAATTTTTACCGATAGTCTTGCTCAGGATTTCATAGCCTCAACCTTCCCTGTTCCCGAACTGATCACATCGCCTCTCCTTACTGCAGTTGGGCTCGCCGGTTTTCCCTACCGGATCGTGCTGCTACCCAACACTTCACCATTCGGACCATTTGCAGACGCTGTTGGAATACTTGAAGAGCGTCCTGCAACCGATGGCGACAAGTTAATTACAACCGAAGAGTTACTTGCTCGCCTCGACCGGGATAGTCGCGAACACGTTGAAGCCGATGAATACTTAAAGGCACGCCTGATGGATATCTACTTCGGCGATTGGAATCGACCGATGACCTCCTATGAGTGGTGGGCGACGAAGAACACTGGCGGGACAACGTACCGGGTGCCTATTCATCGTGCGCAGTTCCAGGCATTCAGTAGGTATGGCGGACTCGCAGGTTGGCGCCTTACACAGGAAGTACCCGAAATCGAAAGCTTCTCCGACAGTTATCCGTGGATCAGCGACCTCACCTGGAGCGGAAGAGCGTTGGACCGTCGCTTGCTATCCGGACTCGCGCGCGCGGAATGGGACATCGTAACCAATGACCTCCTCACAAGACTCAACGACGAAGCGATCGAAGCTGCCGTGCGTGAGATCCCACCTGCAATGTACGAGAAGCAAGGTGAGAATCTCGTACGGATGCTGAAGGCACGGAGAGACAAATTGAAAGAAGCAGCGGAAGCATACTACGAGCATCTTGCGCGCTTCGTAGATATTCATACAAGCGATATGAATGAGTATGCCGATGTAGAACGCATAGGCGATGACACAGTCATCGTATCGCTTTACAAGCGTGAACGAGGAACGGGCGGCGCAACGGGACAGCCGTTTTTCTCCCGTACGTTCGACAGGAAGGAAACGAGAGAGATCAGAGTCTATTTGCAAGGCGGTGACGATTTCACCGTGGTTCGCGGCAATGCGATGCATTCGATCCCGGTACGCATCATCGGCGGCGATGGCGACGACGAGCTTGCCGATAGCTCACAGGTGCAGGGCAAATTTCTCGGCATTATAAGCGTACCGAAAACCGGAACATACTTTTACGAAAGTGACCGCAAAGCAGAATTTATTTACGGACCTTCGACAAAGGCACTGACAGATGACGCAGAACTTTCCGATTCATTGATGGCCCTTCCGGATTATCGGGACTGGGGTCATGCATGGAAGGCATTTCCGTGGGTAGGATTGAATTCCGATGACGGTCTCTTCCTCGGCGCCAAGGCGAACCTGACCTACTATGGATTTCGTACCTATCCGTATCGCGACCGCGCGTCCTTCAGTCTCGGCTATGCATTCGGACCGAACAAGTTTCGCGCAGTGATCGAGCATGCGTTTGCGAATACCCTTGGAGGTACGATCAACTTGTATGCACATGCATCGACACTCGAGACGGTTAATTTCTTTGGGTATGGTAATAACACGACCTATAGCTCCGAACTTGCAAAGGCCGATGCATACAAGGTACAGCGTTTCGAGGCTACCTTGCTTCCCGGATACTCGATCAAGCTGTTGGAGAAAGTGACGATAAAGGGGTATGCAGGAATACGCATCACAAGTACCGACACAAGCTATACGACCACAGAAGAAGCACGTAAGGGTATCGTGCTTCGCGTTGAGAAGCCATATGGACTTGAAGACGGACTTTACTCTGCGTTTGGCGTCAGTGGCACCTACGATTCGCGCGATAACAGTATCGCAACACAGAACGGCGTTTACTTCGCGCTTGGCACACGGTGGAGTCCGGAAATCTTCGATACGAAATATGCATACACGAAAGCATATTCAGAGTTCAGGGGATTTTACACTGCGCCGGTACTGAGCGGCATCACGCTGGCAGTTCGCGCACGCGGTGAGAAGCTCTTTGGTAATCGTTTTCCGTATTACGCAGCGTCGTTTCTTGGGGGCATCAACGATCTGCGCGGATACGCGCGTGAGCGATTCGCCGGCGATGCAGCAATGCTTGCAACTGCAGAGTTACGCATAGGCCTCGCTGAGTATTCCATTGTTACACCGGGACGGTTCGGCGTACATCTGTTCGCCGAAGAGGGACGTGTATTTTACGATGGCGAGACATCGGAAGCTCGCCACGGCTCGTTCGGCGGCGGCATCTGGCTTGCGCCGGTGAGTGTCGAGAACACGGTTGCGCTGACATTCGCAAGATCGCCGGAGCAACTTACCTTTGCCCTTACGGGCGGATTCGCATTTTAACCATAAGTATATAGATACCAGCATAATGCGCATCGTTGCGGGCCCTTGCCCGCTGTAATGGCCACAAAATGTGTTAGTTTTGTACAGGAATTTACCACCGTGTCTTCGGGCACACATACTACCAGAACGCATATGAGAACATCATTCACCCTTTCATGCCTCTTCGTCCTTGGGGCACTTCTTACGAGCGGCGCGCAGGCGCAGTCATCGGAAAGCCTTGGCTGGTTTCCGGCAGGAAGCGATCCGAAGGAATACAAAATGGATATCGTTTCCAACGAGAAGCATTCGGGCTCGAACGCCGCCATGATCAAGTTTACGGCTAGTGATGCGCCGACGGGCTTCGGTACATACATGCAGATGCATCAGCCCGGCGAATGGGCAGGCAAAAAGTTGAAGATGACCGGCTATGTGAAGACGGAAGACATCGACGGTTGGTGCGGCATGTGGTGTCGCGTCGATGGTGCCGATGGCAAAGAGATGGTCGACTTTGACAATATGGGCGACCGTCCGATCAAGGGCACGACCGATTGGACAAAGTATGAGATCATCATCAATGTCTCCAAGGATGCCAGTGCGATCGCCTATGGTGTGCTTGTCGGCGGCAAGGGCACTGCCTATTTTGACGATATCACGTTCGAAGTTCTCGGCGCTGCCGAAAAGTCCGAGAAACTCAAGACAGCACGCTCATTTCCGGCTAAGCCGACAAACCTGAATTTCGAGTTGAATCTGAACAATAAATAAATGTCCGATCGGATGGCCCGGGACTCTCCCGGGCCATTCTTGCATGTTCCCTATCGTCTACACTTCCCGGGGCGATTCTCCATGAAATACCTTTTTGTACTTCTTACTCTTGTCCTCGTCAGTTGCGGCGCGGATGCTCCTGAAAAAACATCCGACATCCAAACCAAACATCTTTCTGCCTACTGCAAGGTCTGGGGATTCCTGAAGTATCATCATCCTGCCGTGACGAACAGGAATCTCGACTGGGATGAGACGTTCGTTCAGTTCTACCCGAACGTGCGTAAGGCTACGACGAAGGATGCATTTAACGACGTGCTGGGCGACATGCTCGAGCGGCTTGCGAAGGCCGATACATCAGAGGCGCGCACAATGTGGGCTCCGGAGCTTGGAACACCGACCAGTATTCAGATCGCAGACTTCGCATGGATCGAGGATGGCAATACATTTACCGACGATGTTACGAAGAAACTCGTCGCAGTAAAGACGGCATTCAAGCCTCAGTACAACGAATACATCTCGCCGATGGACTATGTCGCTAACCCGGACCTCAGCTCCGATACTGCATACTACGCGACCAGCTATCCTTCCGAGCCGGTGCGTGTGCTTGCCGTTGCGCGGTACTGGAATCTCATCAACTACTTCTTCGCCTATAAAGATGTGATCGGCTCGTCGTGGGATACGGTGCTCACAACCTACCTGCCGCGCGTTGTCGAAGCGCCGGACACCTTATCGTATCTGCTTACGATGGCGGAGTTCTGCCGGAAGATCAACGATGCGCACGCATTTATTGAGAATGAGTATCTTGTAGATCACTTCGGCACCGGCGATCTGAATCTCGATCTTGCCTACATCGATGGCAAGACGGTCGTCCGCGGCGGGACACGCTTCATGACAAATCCGGACTCGACGCTTGCTGCGCTTGGTATTCGTAAAGGCGACATCGTCATGGCTATCAATGGGAAGCCGACCGAGGAAGTACGCAAGCGCCTGCTGCCGATCGTACCGGGCTCCAACGATGCCTCGTATCATCGCGAAGTCAATCGTCGCCTCCTGCGCGGCAAACCGCATACAACGCTTA
>JANWLI010000146.1 GCA_025450975.1 Candidatus Kapaibacterium sp.
GGGTACGGAACGATGCCGGGCTTCCCACTACAAACAGGTCAGACAAGCTTCTTTCAACAGGAGATAATTTATTCCTAAGCACACATGAACGGGGATTGTGGCGTATGAAGTTGAGCGGTTCTTCTGTACACGCGCAGGCAACGTCGGCTGCGACGTTGGACGCAACAGTATTCCCGAATCCCTCTACCGATAACACAAAGCTTCATCTAACTTCATCTACGCTTCAGCAAGCCGTCGTCACGATATATGATGAACTTGGCCGTATAGTTTGGACAGAACCGGTATATCTCTTGGGTGGTGCAGCTGATCATACGATCGAAGCGCGCTTGGCACGAGGAACATATTATTTCCGCGTCGCCGGATCACGAGATGTTATTCATGGAAGTTTCATCATACTCTAATGCTTTTCTCGTATTAATTTATTTTCTTTCTTGTCTATGTGGAATAACGAACTTAACTGGCTTGCGATCGTCGTCGGAGGGCTGATTCCGATGGCCGTAGGGATGGTATGGTATTCCGTGCTTTTCGGGAAGCAGTGGCAGGCGATCGTCGGGATATCCGACGAGGCCGCCAAGGCCGGATCGGGGAAAGCGATGGGCTTTTCGGTGGTCATGTCGATGATCCTATCGTTTGTGATGGCGCAATTTGTTGGCGCCTTTGCATTAACGGCGATCGGCGACGCTGCGCAGCTCGGTTTCTGGTTCTGGCTTGGCTTCTCGCTCACAACGAACGGAATGAATAACGCCTATGAAATGAAGCCGATGAAGCTGCTCTTTATCAATCAGCTCTATGCGCTTATCATCTTTATTGCGGTCGCGATATTGCATTCGCAGTGGCGGTGATGAACTGGGATTTTTGAGATTCGGGGGATTTTTGGGATCAATATCCTATTAATCCCTTGAATCCCATAAATCCCAGTTCTCTTATTTAAAGATATCGCCCGTCTTCTTCTTGATCTCGCCTGCTTTGTCTAAGACCTGACCGGTCTTATCGACGACCTTTTCAGTCTTTTCAAGCTTCTCGTTGGCATTGTCGAGTGCATCGTTGGCTTTATCCAAGCCGTCTTTGTTTGCAGCTCCTGCCCTTGCAGATGATGAGGTTCCGCCGCCACCTGGTGCTTCAGCTGTGATGCCGAGTGCTATGCGCATCTTGGCTGCGAGCGATGAGTCCTGCGCTGCTTCCATAAATGCTTCGCCTGCCGTGCCTTTCGTGTCGGCGATCTTCAGGACTTCGACGATCTGCGCTTTATCGCCTGCGATCGTGCTTTTTGCGTCTGACGTGGCTTCGGGGTCTTTCGAACAGGCAGAAAACATAAGGCTTGCGCCCAGGATAAGTACTAATATTTTCATGATTATTGGGAATAATGAGTAGAATTAAAATGAGTATATGGGGAGGCTGTGCGGAAATCCGCACCCGTTATGCAACCCTACAAGTCTTATGCCAGTAGATACGTGCCTAGAATGATGCGTCGGCGAGCATATCGGCCATATTGGTTCGCAATGAACACATCAGGCAATGTTCACGCCATTGGCCTTCACCGGATTTGCCAGGTCCCAATTCCCTGCTGCGATCTGGTCTTTGAAGCACTTCGTGCGGTAGATCGTTTTTTGCAGGATGGTGTTCGTGTGCGTTTTGAGCCAGTCGTGGCGCGCATTTACGTACTGCTCGATCCACTTGCGGCCGTCGCCGCCATTGCGTGGTGTGCGCTCCGGGAAGCGTTTGCGTAGGAAGTCGGGGATACTGCCCGAGTGAATGTGGCTATCGTAGATGACGAGCAGGCTTAATGCATCGGCAAATTTATTTCCTTCCGTCCAAATGAGTGCAGGCTGATAGTAGTAGATGTCGAAGAGTTCGTCCTGAGCATTACGCATGATCACATCTTCTCGTGCCGCACGCTTGAGCAGTTGCTTGAAATCGACATTCGGATGCAGCGACTGATGCTTCCCGCCGATCTTCGGCACATACGGCTTGAATGCATCAGCGAAGATGCCGCCGCGCGTCATGTAGAGTTCGATGAGGCGTTTGAGGTTGCCGTACTCGGTCGTCTGGCTGCGTCCGTATGTGATCTGCCGGATCTTCTCGCCGTTAACGGTCGGACCGTCTTTATAGATGGAGATCGCATCGTAAACGCCATCCGGCTTGCCGGTTTCAAAGACGTTGATGACGCGGATGATCTTGGATTTCTGGGCTCCGGTGATGGGCATAGTTCGTTATGATTGATAAGCGCTACAAATATAGCTACCATTCGCCTTCAATATACTCGGGATGCTTGGCTACAAACGCCAGATACTTCCCGTGCGGGTTGTCTCCATTATAATAGAGCTTCATCATAACCTTGCCGGACTCACCCATAACCGTCACAAGCGCTTCATCGCCGTAGCCGACATCGAAATAGCTGAACGAGAGTTTGACAAACTTCTCGTGATTGAGATGTACGTGATCCTTATTATCTTTAACATGAAAGACATTCTCGCGTCCGTCGTGACGAACTTCGAACTCCCCGAGCAGGTTCGCAGAGCCGCCGCCTTCACTGGGGACGGCGCAGATGAACGGGCCGATGGTTGCGAGGTCGCTTATCAAGCTCCAAAATGCATCATATTCCATAGTAATACTTATCAGTACGTTTCCTATAACACAGGAACCTGCGATGTGATTATGCCCTTATACAGGGCTAACTTAGAAAAACATGGCAGACGGAAAGCTTACCCCCAGAGGCGAAGATTTTAGTGCTTGGTATAACGAACTCGTTGAGCGCGCACAGCTTGCCGAGCATGCGCCCGTACGCGGCTGCATGGTCATTCGCCCGAATGGCTACGGCATCTGGGAGCTGATCCAGCAGGGACTCGACAAGATGTTCAAGGATACGGGCCATGAGAATGCATACTTCCCGCTGCTGATCCCGAAGTCATTCCTTGCAAAGGAAGCCGAGCATGTCGAAGGCTTTGCTCCGGAGCTTGCCGTTGTCACGCATGGTGGCGGCAAAGAGCTTGAAGAGCCGCTCGTCATTCGTCCTACGTCGGAGACGATCATCTATACGATGTTCGCGAAGTGGGTGCAGGGCTACCGCGATCTGCCGATCCTGATGAATCAGTGGGCGAACGTTGTGCGCTGGGAAATGCGCACGCGCCTCTTCTTGCGCACGGCCGAATTCCTCTGGCAGGAAGGACACACTGCACACGAGACCGAGGCGGAAGCAGAAGAAGAAACATTGAAGATGCTCGGCGTCTACCGGACCTTCGCCGAAGAGTTTATGGCAACGCCCGTCATCACCGGGCGCAAGACCGACTCCGAACGTTTCGCCGGTGCACTGCGCACCTATTGCATCGAAGCGATGATGCAGGATAACAAGGCGCTGCAGGCAGGGACAAGCCACAACCTCGGACAGAATTTCTCGAAAGTGTTCGACCTGAAATTCCAGGGCCGCGACGGGACCGTGCAGTACGCGTGGAATACGTCGTGGGGCGTATCGACGCGCCTTGTCGGCAGTGTCATCATGACACACTCCGACGACAACGGACTCGTGTTGCCGCCACGCCTAGCACCGACGGTTGCTGTGATCGTGCCCATCTTCAAGACCGACGAAGAAAAGGCAACGGTGCTCACTGCTGCCGATGCTATTCTCAAAGAGCTGAAGGCTAAGGGTCTGCGCGTGAAGATGGATACGCGCGACAACATGTCGCCCGGCGCGAAGTACTATGAGTGGGAGTTGCGAGGCGTGCCGATGCGTATTGAGATCGGACCGAAAGATGTTGCGAAGAACACCGTCGTCATCGTACCGCGCGTAACGATCGACTCCGAAGAAGCACCTGCGCCCGGAAAGAAGCAGAAGCTCTTTGTCAACATCGATGGCCTCTCGCAGAAGATCGAATCGCTTGCAAGCGCATTACAAGGGCAGCTGCTTGCGAATGCACTCGAGCGCCGCGAAGCGAATAGCTATCGCAATGTAAAGAGCTACGGCGAAATGTGCGAGATCCTCGACGGCTCCGGCGGATTTGTCTACGCAAGCTGGGATGGCACACCGGAGACCGAAGCAAAAGTGAAGGACGAGACGAAGGCGACGATCCGCTGTATTCCCGATCCGGAGTTCACGCAAGGCCTGACGCCCGGCACCTGCATCGTCAGCGGCCGCGAGGCGAAGCATATCGCCATCTGGTCGAAGGCATATTAGTTACTAAAAGAACCGTGACAACAGTCCGACCGGTATTTCCTCTTTGAGGAATACTGTGTCGGACTTATCTTTATACCACACCTTATACTTATTCTCCTTCATCCACTGCTCGATCTGCAGTGAGAATGGATTGCGGTATTTTTTGCCGTGCGTTTCGAGCGAGATGACATCGGGTCTGCTTTTCAAGGTCTGCAGGACATACCACTCGCAGCCTTCGGTGTCGATACTCAGGAGCTCGATGGTGCCATCGTCGATATCGCTCATGAGGCGTGCTTCGGCATGAAAGAGATCTTTCTCGTTCGGTTTATACTGATCGTTGACGAGGGCCGGGCTTGACGGAAGCGATGCAACGAACGTCGATGCATTTGTGCGGTAGAGATCAAGTGTCACACGTCTGTCGTAGACAGCGAAGGGATGGAGTGTGACGTTGGGGAAGTCCTTAAATTTTTCCTGAATGAGCACGATACAGTTCGGATCGGGTTCGATGAGATCTGCGCGGCAGCCATCGTGAATAAACCCCAGAATATTAGACGTCTCCGGAAGGTAGACGCCAACTTCGGCAACATGTGCCGGCTTGAGGCCTGTTCTTTTTACTTTCCGGTAGAGTTGGTCATTCATCGCTAGTTGCCTTGTAACATTGCGTTATGGCTTTTATTCCCCCTTCCGGTGGCATGGTAATTGCCATTTATTCCCCTAGTTCTCCATAGTATTCGCATGTCTATACGAACTGCGAACGATTGTATACACACCAGGTAAATATGGATATGAACACGAACATAACAACTCAACAAGCTCCGATGGGCGACCCGACTCCGCAAAGTCCGTCTACCGGAGGCAGCGCTGCAGATCCGAAGCAGACCCCTGGTACCGTGAGCGATCCGAATAAAGTACGCGATCCGGATACCGAAGCACCATCGAAGGTCGAAGATCCGGCTCCGGTAGAAATGCCGGACATCGAGAAACCGGATACAAAACCAAGTGTTGGTAAGGGTGGCGATGTTACGCCGCCTAAAGAACCAGCAGAGTGAGCTTAGCTCAGTATAAGAAAAAAAGGAAGTTCTCGCAAACGCCGGAGCCTCGTGCCGAAAAAAAGCAGACCAAAACGAAAGCACTTCGTTTTGTTGTGCAGCGTCACAAGGCTTCGCATTTGCATTATGATTTTCGCCTCGAAGCCGAAGGAGTCCTCAAAAGCTGGGCCGTGCCTAAAGGCCCATCGATGAACCCTGCCGATAAGCGCCTTGCGATGATGGTCGAAGACCATCCGTATTCGTACCGAACGTTTGCAGGTATTATCCCTGCCGGCAATTACGGCGCAGGCATCGTCGAGATCTGGGACGAAGGATTCTATCTTCCGTACTATGAAGATGGGACTGAGGGTGAGTCAAATGACATCACCGTCAAGAGCATCACCGCCGGCAGCCTGAAGTTCGTCATCATGGGCAAAAAGTTAAAAGGCTCATATGCGCTGGTCAAGACGAAGGCCGCACCGAACTCCTGGCTGCTTATCAAGCATAATGATGAGTACGCAGTCCATAAAGAATACGACAGCGAGAAGCTGACGCCGAAATCTTCGCCGATCAACAAGTACCTTGCGAAAAAGGCAAAGGGCAGTGCACCTAGCGCACCTGCAAAGAAACCGGCCGCGAAAAAACCCACAGCAAAACGTAAGAAATGAAGTTTGCGAACTACATAACCCCCATGTTATGCAAGTCGCAGGAGGCACCGTTCGACGGAGAGGGCTGGCTCTTTGAGATCAAGTGGGATGGCTACCGCGGCATTGCCCATACCGGCAAAGACCAAAAACTATACTCACGCAACGGCCTGTCGTTCGAGCATGATTATCCGGAAATCTTCGCAGCACTGAAGAAGATCAAAACACCGGCAATCATGGATGGCGAGATCGTCGCGCTCGATAGCAAAGGAAGACCGAGTTTTCAACTGCTGCAACAATACAAGACCGATCCGTCGATCTATCTTAACTACTACGTCTTTGATCTGCTCTCACTCAACGGGAAAGATCTGACTTCCCTTCCGCTCCTCAAGCGGAAGGAGATGCTTCAAACACTGCTTGCAAAGTATGAGCATCCGTACATCCGCTTCTCCGATCATATTGAGACGCACGGTAAGCAGTTCTTCAAGATGCTCGCGAAGAAAGGCCTTGAAGGGATGATCGCCAAGCGCGAGCAAAGTCATTATGTGACTGGCAAGCGCACCGGCGACTGGGTCAAGGTCAAGCATGTGCTCGGCCAGGAAGTGGTGATCGCCGGGTTCACTGCTCCGAAAGGTGGCAGGAAATATTTCGGCGCACTCATGCTCGGCGTGTATCAGAAAGGAAAGTTTACGTATGTGGGGCATGCAGGAACCGGGTTTACCGATAGCGCACTCGCCGATCTTTATAAAAAAATGACGCCGCTTGTGACGGAAGTCAATCCTTTCGGCGTCAAGGTACCATCGAACGGCCCTGTCACCTGGATCA
>JANWLI010000147.1 GCA_025450975.1 Candidatus Kapaibacterium sp.
AGCCTGGACGGTAACGTCGCAGGTCAGCGTGGGGCGGCGGAAGGATGTGCCTTCCGTGCTCTTGAAGATCTGATAGGTATTGCTGTGCGTAAGCGATACGGTCGAATTTTGAAGCTCGGGATACTTCACAAACACTGCGGAGAGATCGCGAACAAACGCTTCGAGCGCTTTGCGATCGTAGTTCGATTCTTTCGGCGGCTCGGCTACGGTTGCAACGGATGCCTTTGAAAAGTCGGGAAGATTCCTGTCTTCTTCGGAAAGCTGCTTGCGTTCGAGTGCTGCTTTCTTTTTTGTGAAAGTCTCGTTCGCTTCTTTGAAGAGATTGTCGGTTGCGAGCCAGAGTCCGCGGCGAATGACGGAGTAGTCGTCGTCGAGGGGAAGCACCTGATCGATCTGCGGTCCGCCGCCGCCGAAGAGTCCGCCGCCACCGCCATCGAAATTCTCATCGTTCATATGATAGTCGCCGACCATGAGGCGGAGGCTGAATGCTCTGCCGCGCGTTTCCTGCGAGCGTGTGATGGCGCCGAAGGATGCGCCGATATCGAGACGCGTGTTGTCGTTGACGATGTAGGAAACGTTGAACGGATCGGTCAGCCCGGAAAGGCGCAGCTTCTCTTTCGAGCGGCCAAGCTCGTCGTTCATTGCCTGCTCGATCGTCGAGATGGCTTTATCGGTTATGCGCTGTGCATAGAGGCTGCTCGAAAGCGCAACGACAACAACTACGGCGATCTTAATAAAATTTTTCATGGGGCTGCGTTAGCTTTTTGCGTTTTCGGGAGCCGGCAGAATGGGTAGGCGCTCCTGCGACTTATCTTTTTTCTGGACTTCGATCTCGCGCACGAGCAAGCTCGGGCTCGAAGCGCTGACGGGCACCCAGCCGGACTCTGCGCCGCAGACGCCGTTGAATCTTTCGAGCTGATCGCTGGCTGCGATGATGCGCTCGAAGGTTGCCAGCGGTGTGCCGATAAGATCGACGCCGCGGACGAGCTCGTCCTGACGGCCATCAGCGTAGACGCGGTAGACGAGGATGGGCAGCACGTTGAACGAGTTCGGGATCGTGCGGCCGGTAAGTGTGAAGCCGCCTTCGACCTGTTGGAAGCGGAGGCCGTACGGCTTGTTCTGCTTCTTGCATTCTTCGATGAGCATGTTGCGCAGTGCTGCTTCGGTTACGTGCTCCTTCGTTTCGACGATGAGATTCGACTGGCGTGCGACCGGACGTTTGCCCGGCGCTGCGCGGCCGTGGCCGTTCGATTTATCAAAGCCTTCGATCGGCGAGCGGCTCATGAGGAAGCCTTTGAAGACGCCGTCTTCGACGACGGTGACTTTCCGTGCTTTGATGCCTTCATCGTCGAACGTGTACGATCCCATGAGTGCATCGCCATCGAGCGATTTCAGGAGTGGATCGAAGACGACGGACATGAACGTCGGCAGGATGCGCTCGTTGATCTTCTTCTTAAAGGTCTGTCCTTCGTTGACATTTTTCTGGCGATGACCTTCGATGCGATGGCCGAAGATCTCGTGGAAGAAGACGCCCGATGCTCCGCCGGAGAGGATCGCAGGTCCGGTGAACGGATCGACGATCGGCGCTTTGCGCAGATCGGCGAGCGTCTTTAACATCTGGCGCGTATCGTTAAGGATGACTTCGTCGGAGGGAAGGTCTTCGGGTTTGAATCCGAAATAACTTTTGTAGAGTGGCAACTCCATGCCGTCGTCGGCTTTCGTCATTGCCTGGATCATCATGCGTACATAGATCTGATTGGATGCCATGCTGACGCCTTCAGTCGACGTGTAGTATTTGCGAATGACAGTTGCGACGAGTGTTGCCTTTGCTTCGTAGATATGTTCTGCACCGCGGAAGACTGCGGAGTATTTGCGCAGCTTTTCTTCCCATGCCGAGCGATTCTGGAAGTACGTGCCCATATCAACGGGCGGCTCGTAGAGGTTGCCACTTTCGGCTATCGGAAGCGGGGAGAAGTCGGCCGAAGTATCTTCTTCTTCAACTTTGACGGTGCGGTTTGTCTTTACCTGTTCGAAACGCTCTTTCGCTGCTTTGTAGGCATTATCGGTTTCGCGCCAGAGCGCGAGGCGTAGGGCTTCGGGGTTGTTCTCGATCGGGGCCTGACGCGCGTTGACGCCGGCGAATCCGCCGCCGCCGAACATGCCGCCGTTGGCACGGATCTGATGCGTATTATCAAGCTTGAAATCGCCGACGCGGAGGTCGACTAGCAGGGTGCGGGTATGGGTGGAGTCGGAGCGGGTGAGCGTACCGAAGCTCGAGACCATGGTGACGTTCTGTTCGTCGCCGAGATTATAGCTGATGAAGTATGGGGCTACCGGCTGGCTGGAGAGCACCTGGTGTTCCCGTTTGAGCTCGGCGCTGAGGGTTTCGAGGACTTGGTCCTGGGCATTGGCAACTGTTGCGAGCGAGGCGCAAATAACAAGAACGCTCCCAAGGAGCATCCGACGAAGGTCCATACTATATCCTTTACTGATGATGTCGGTATTACGTAGGGAACAGGGAAGTTGTTCCTGTTCCTGGAAATGAAAAACCCCGAAAAGTTTGTGCTTTCCGGGGCCATTCAAACCTCTTACACTACTAAGAGCTTTCAGAGGGGGCAAGTTACTTAAGCTCGACCTTTGCGCCGGCTTCTTCAAGTTTCTTTTTGAGTGCTTCAGCATCTGCTTTAGCAATGCCTTCCTTAACGGGCTTCGGTGCGCCGTCAACGAGATCTTTAGCTTCTTTGAGGCCAAGACCCGTTGCTTCGCGGACTGCTTTGATCACATTGATCTTCTGCGCGCCGCCATCAGCAAGGATAACGTCAAATTCGGTCTTTTCTTCTGCTGCAGGAGCTCCGCCGCCTGCTGCAGGCATCATACCGCCCATCATCATGGGGGCTGCTGCTGTAACGCCGAACTTATCTTCGAGCGCTTTCTTAAGCTCAGCTGCCTCACCGAGGGTCAGGTTCGATATTGTATCTACGATTGAATTGATATCTGCCATTATTGTAACTCCTACAAATAATTGATTTTTACTAGTACACTAAGTGAAGCTGAGTGCGTAAACTTATGCTGCTGCGCTTTCGCCGCGTTTTTTCTCGATCGCGTCAAGGACGTAGACGAGGTCGCGCTGAAGCGCTCCGAGAACTCCGGTGATGCCGGAGATCGGTGCCTGCAGGCTGCCGACGATGCTTGCCATGATGTCCTTCTTGGTCGGAAGGTTGGCGAGCATTTTGAGCTGCTTGCTGTCGAACATCGAACCGTCAAGCCAGGCAAGTTTGAATGCCGGCTTGTTATCGTTCTTTCCAACAAATTCGTTAAGGATGCGCGCCGGAGCTGCCGGATCTTCGGTACCGAAGGCAAGGGCCGTCTGGCCTTGCAGGTTGGCGATGATCTGGTCGTTTAAGAGACCTTTCGCATCGAGTGCGCGCTGGATCAGGGTATTCTTGGCGACCTTATAGGTGACGCCGGCCGCGCGGAACTGGTTACGCAGGTTTGTAGCCTGGGCAACCGTTAAGCCCTTATAATCCGTAAAATAGATACTCGTAGCGCCTTCAAGCACTGATTCGAGTTCTGCAATTGCTAATGTCTTTTCTTCGCGTGTCATGGCTTATTCTTGGCTGAATTACCCTTTTCCGTTAGAGCCACAGAAAACCGCCTGCTGTGGCCAAAAGTTCATGTTTTTTTAACGTTTTTGTTAATATTCCTAAGAAGGGAAACTCCTTCTTGAGACTTCGCCGTTATGTACGCCCTATTAGCCTCCCCCAAAGGATAGACTATGGACTACGTCGCAGCCTTACGCTCCCCACTTCGCTTGTTAAATGCCAGTGTCCACGATTGGCGTGGCCGAAAGCTCTATGCCTACCTCTTTTTTAGCGGTTTTGTGGAGGATTTCTGCTTTTTGTTCTGGATCTTCCTTGCTTCGCGCGGCATGATCCTGCCCGTCATGCTCTTTGTCTACGTCTGGTCGTCGGTCCGTGACTCCTACTATGCAATCCCGACGGAGGTCTGGCAGGATCCGAGGACGCGCAGATTCGAGAAGTTGGGTTCTGCACTCGGAGCCGGGGTATCGCTGTATTTCTTCCCCCTTGTATAGGGAATTACTTTGATTTTTAGGGCATTCTCAACTGCGAAGGAGAATCACCTCTATGCTCCGTTATACATTTCTCGCCGGATTCCTACTTTTGAATGCGACCATCGCTTTTTCGCAAGGCATTATGTGGCAAGTAGAACCGGAAAAGTCAGTTCACTATTATAAGCAACGGTTTCATTTGCCTGAGTGGGCAAGGTCATTCGCCGATTCGACTTTAAGAAAAGTTGGCTTGCCAGCCACTACAGATCTGGGGTCTCCGGTCTATTCTAAAGTAATTAATCTTCCTCCTGGTGTTCGACCGGTCGACTACATCGGCAGAGATGGTCTTCCCGGAGATCCGTTACCGGCAGTGATGTTTGCTCCACGGCGCTTCGATTTCGACAAACTCCGCCAGCTGATGATTGATGACTGGAAGACGCAAACGCCGGTAGAGCAGACGCCGCGCAAGCAATTGCTTGATGAAGTAAAATAATCTATTTTCCGAATTCTTCAAACCGCGCTCCCCGGAGTGCGGTTTTTTTATGCGTTCTATTTATTATATTTGAAGAAAGGAGAATACCTATGGGAAGCTTTTATAAGGGGAAAAAAGTGTATTGTATCGACAAGGACAGCCCGTACTTCGGGAAGCGGCTGGTGGTCGATAAATTCAACGAAAAGGACGAACCGGTCTTTAGCGAGGCCTTATCGGGGAAGCAGGTGGACGTTAAGGAGGACCAGGTAGGGGAATACCCCCCAAACGAGAAGGATAGCTGGTAGCCATAATTAGCAAATTCGAACAAATGGCGGGGAAACGATTTCCCCCCGCATATGTTAGATTTTACGTCAAGATTTTATATTTTAGCTAAAGCAATTATGAAAAAGATCCTTTCCCTCTTTTTGGTTTGTTCGTTTTTGGCCGTCGGCGTAACGGCGAATGCCTGCGATGGTCACAAGAAGGCTATGAAAGCCTCAACAGAAGTTGCAAAGACACCGGTCACCACTGCCAGCACAGCAGTAACGAAAGATGCCAAGAAGGCAGAGTGCACACCTGCTGAAAAGGCTGCTTGCGTCGATAAAGCTTCGACCAAGGCTGGCTGCGGCACCGAAGGTGTGAAGACGACCAGCACGGATGCTACCGGCGCTGCGAAGGCAAAGTCATGCTGTCCGACTGGCGCAGCTAAGAAGACGATGGCTGCAAAGAAGTCGTAAACGATTTTTATCGTTAAATGAAAAGGCGCCTCATGGGCGCCTTTTTCATTTATGGAATGTCCACAACTTTCACTTCCTGGAAGTTGATCTTTCGTTCGTGTACGTACGCGATCTTCTTCTCGTCCGGAGAGAGGAAGACTCCCCAGAATACATTCGTAGCAAGCTCGGTCTCCGTGCCGGTGGCAAGTTCATGACGCTTAAGTTGGCCGTTAATGCCTGAGGAGTAGAACAGGTACTTCTCATCTTTTGCAATGTCGAAGTTCTGCACGGTAAAGTGTATCGGCTGGTTCAGGAATCCAGTGTTAAGATCTAACATGCCGACCGAGCCATCGTCAGCTTTGAAGTAGAGATGATTCGTGGCAGCAATAAACTCGACATTGTGAGGCGGAGTCGACGCGCTGCTTATTTGATGAAGACGCGTGCCGGCCGTATCGTAGATATCGATGTGGTTGCGACCGACGACTGAGTCATTAACAGTAACGGCGAACATCCCGTTGTTCATCCATACACCTGGAAGCGAGGACAGGGAATCGACTTCGATGCGGACGATCTGGCGGGCAGAGTCATTGGTAACATCATAGACATATACAGATTTCAGCAGCAGATTCTGTTGCGAATGGGTGCCGACGACAAATTTGCCGTCCGAAGAAACGGAGATGAGATGAAAATCGGGGATGATGCGTACCTCGTCACCGGTAGCGATGCTGATGCGATACAGGTTACGCCCAAGCTGAGCGATGACATGCTGATCGTCAGATGTCGGGAACAGGGACAGCTGAATGCCGTAGTAGAAATTATTGTAGGCCGGTTCAGTCGTAGTGAAGCTGGCGCCGATCTTGCCGGTTGCATCAATATGATTGATCTCAAAGATGAGGCCGGGATCGGGATTTGTCACGGTGGCAACGAAATACTGGACAAAACCGAGCATGGATGAACTATTAGCACGCCACTGGACGTCGCCGACATACTGGACTTCCTGGTCGCTGGTGAGACCGGAATCACAGCTTGAGAGCACGAGTGCGAGAAAAAGAATCGAGTGGAATCTGAACAACCTTATCATAGCTTGTTGTTATATAACACGTAATAGAACAATTAGTCACGGAAGTTAGCATTTTATGCATGCCATAATCCCGGTAGCAGGAGTAGGAACGCGGCTCCGCCCGCATACATATACGTTACCGAAAGTCCTGCTAAATGTTGCAGGCAAGCCCATCCTCGGACATATTATCGACAAGCTCGTTGCCGACGGGATCACCAGTGCCACGATCGTTGTCGGCTACATGGGAAATCTCGTAGAGGACTACGTCCGTACCTACCATAAAAGTTTGAAGGCCGATTTCGTGGTGCAGGAGGAGCAACTTGGCCTCGGGCATTCGATCTGGACCGCGCGTAACTCTTTCCCGAAGGACGAAGATGCGCCGCTGTTTATCATTCTTGGCGATACGATCTTCGATGTCGATCTGCGTCCGGTGCTGCGGTCAAAATTCAATGCCCTCGGCGTGAAGCATGTCGAGGACCCGCGCCGTTTTGGCGTTGCTGAACTTAGCGGCGGCTATATTACCAAGCTTGTTGAAAAGCCGGAGAAACCGGCGTCGAACCTTGCCGTTGTAGGCCTGTACTTCATCAGCAATCCGAAGGTGCTCCTCGAGTGTCTTAATGAGATCGTTACAAAGGACTTACGCAATAAAGGCGAGTATCAGCTGACCGATGCATTGCAGATGATGATCGACCGCGGCGAGCGGTTCGTGACATTCAGTGTCGATGGTTGGTACGATTGCGGCAAGCCGGAGACCGTGCTTTCTACGAACCGCCACCTGCTGATGCGCAGCGGGAAGAACCGTGAGATCGTGGGCGTGGTGACGATCCCGCCTGTTTATATTGCATCGAGTGCCGAGATATCGAACTCGATCATCGGTCCGTATGCAACGATCGGTGAGCGGGCGCAGGTACACGATGCGATCATCCGCAACAGCATTATTGGAGACGAATCGTCGGTCGACGGTGTTCTCCTCGATAATTCCATCGTCGGAAATAATGCGAACGTCAAGGGCGCATTTAAGCGTGTGAACGCCGGCGATTCATCGGAAATAGATTTCGAATAATCATCATAGGAGTCATTCATACATGCCGTATTTGTTTACGTCCGAGTCCGTTTCGGAAGGTCATCCGGATAAAGTAGCCGATCAGATATCCGACGCAGTGCTTGACGCGCTGCTTGCTCAGGATCCTCTCTCGCGCGTCGCCTGCGAAACGTTCGTTACGACCGGGCTTGCCGTTATTGGCGGCGAGGTTACAACAAAAGCCTACATCGATCTGCAGCAGATCGCCCGTTCGGTCATCAACGATATCGGCTATACGAAGGCCGAGTATATGTTCGATGGCAATTCGTGCGGTGTGCTCAATGCCTTGCATTCGCAGTCGGGCGATATCGCACAGGGTGTAGATACCGGCGGCGCTGGCGATCAGGGAATGATGTTCGGCTATGCAACGAACGAGACACCGGAGTATATGCCGGCAACGCTCGTGTATTCCCACAAACTTGTACAAGAGTTAGCTCATATCCGCAAAAACGAGCCGAATCTCATGCCGTACTTACGTCCGGATGCGAAGTCGCAGGTAACGATCGAGTACGAAGGACGCCAGATCAAGCGTATTCACACGATCGTCGTCTCGACGCAGCACGACCCCGATGCAGACCAGGCACGTATCACTGCAGATGTGAAGAAGCACTTGCTTCCGCGCGTCATCCCGACTGAGTATATGGATGACAAGACGATCCTGCATGTGAACCCGACCGGCCGTTTCGAGATCGGCGGACCGCATGGCGATACGGGCCTCACCGGCCGCAAGATCATCGTCGATACCTACGGCGGACGCGCTCCGCACGGCGGTGGTGCATTCAGCGGCAAAGATCCGACAAAGGTCGACCGTTCGGCTGCGTACGCTGCGCGTCACGTTGCGAAGAACATTGTTGCTGCCGAGCTTGCAGAAGAGTGCACGGTGCAGCTTGCGTATGCGATCGGTGTTGCCGAGCCGGTGTCGATCTATGTGACGACGCACGGAACGGGACGCCTGGCCGACGAAGATCTGTCGTCGATCATCCGCGACACGGTTGACATGACGCCGAAGGGCATCATCACCCGCCTTGATCTGCGCCGCCCGATCTACCGCAAGACCGCCGCCTACGGCCACTTCGGCCGCGACGAGTTCAGCTGGGAAAAGCTCGATCTTGTGAATGCCTTTAAGCAAGCAGCGGAGAAGTATGCTGCTGTAGAAGCGTAAAGCTAGAACATCGTTATGATTACAGACAAGGTCGAAACGGTCGCGCATCGTTTCGACCTTGTTTCGTTAGGGGAGTGCCTTGTGGAGTTGCGGCGCGAAGCGCCCGGCCAATACTCGCAGTCGTTTGCCGGCGATGTGTTCAACACCCTCTACTATGCCTCGCGGCTGGGGCTTCGGACGGGATTTATCTCACAGTTCGGGTCCGATCATTTTACCGAGGGCCTTATCGAACTATGCAAGCAAGAGGGTATAGATACTTCGATCTGCAAGACGCATCACTTCCTCCCAAACGGTATTTATATGATACGCACCGACGATGCCGGTCAGCCGTCGTTCTCTTTTTGGCGGCGCGGATCGGCGGCGACGAGGACGCTTTCCAATACGAGCCTGGCTGTACTATCGGATTATATCCTATCGTCAAAGACCTTTTTATTCTCCGCGATCGGCCTTGCAGTCTTTATAGATACGGAGAAGCTGTTTATGCTTCTCAACACGATCAAGGGGAAGGTGCAGATCTATTTCGATATGAATGTCCGCCCTTCGCTCTGGGATGACGTTGCCGACCTTAGGCAATACGTTGAGCGACTCGCAGAGTATGTCGATGTGCTCTTTGTTTCTTCGACCGATGATATGCATGTATTCGGTGAGCGGACTGCAAGTGAGGCTATCGGATGGTATCGGAGTGCAGGGTATCGAGCCGTGGTCTATCGCGACGGAGCGAATCCGACACGCGGATGGACTGCTGAAGCGGGACTGGTCGAGGTGCCGGCGATACAGAATGTTACGGTCGTCGATGCGACCGGTGCGGGAGATGCGTTCAATGCGGGGTTTATCTTTGCCTCAGAGAAATCATTTGCAGAAGCGATTCGTGTGGGGAATATTTGTGGTGCGTTGGCTGTCGGGGAGCGGGGCGGGCAGGCGAAGACATTTGGCGGGGGTGGAGTCGAGAGGCAATTTTAGCGCAGAGGTCACGAAGGATAACGAAGGTCACTAAGGGTAAATGCGTAAATTCGTTGGAGTGAAGTCGAATATTCATCTTATTGGGAATGCGCATCTTGATCCGGCATGGTTGTGGCGGTTCGAAGAAGGCTTTGAAGCATTTTTAGCTACCTGCCGCTCTGCCTTGGCGCGGATGCGGGAGACGCCTACCTTCATTTTCTCCTGTTCGAGTGCGAGCTGCTATGAGTTTGTCGAGCAAACCGATCCCGAGTTGTTCAAGCAGATTCAGCAGGCAGTCCGCGATAACAGATGGGAGATCGTCGGTGGCTGGTGGGTTGAGCCTGATTGTAATATTCCGACCGGCGAAAGTTTTGTGCGCCAGGCTTTGTATTGCCAGCGATACTTCAAGGAAAAGTTTGGTAAGACCTGTACGACCGGTTACTGTATCGACTCGTTCGGGCATCATGCGAATCTGCCGCAACTGCTGACGCAGTCGGGAATGGACTCATACGTCTTCATGAGACCGGAAGCGCATGAGTTGCCGCTTCCGCAATCACTCTTTCGCTGGCAGTCGCAAAGCGGCGACGAAGTGCTGGCGTACCGGATCCCATTCCACTATTCGAACTTCAAACATTCGATAACCGAGAAGCTGGCGTTACTCGAAGGGTCGTCTGAATACGACGCAGCTCGTCCGTGGATGTTGTTTTACGGAGTTGGCAATCACGGCGGCGGTCCGACGAAGCAGCAGATCGTGGAGATCCTTGAGCAAGAGCTAAGGATGAGCAGC
>JANWLI010000148.1 GCA_025450975.1 Candidatus Kapaibacterium sp.
AAGTGTGGATATAGACTGTCAGGAGGCATAACCGACCTCGTATATCCGCAGAAAATTCCGTACAGGCTATCGTAAAATTGCAGCTCTTGGGCATGAGCGAGTCAACCGGGAGCAACACGCGCTCCCATTGAGCAGCGAGTGGCGTCGTAAGAGCTATTGCCGCAAGGATGAGTAACGTTCGCGTTTTCATAGTAGTAATACAGAGGGTTAACCCTAGGGAGCAACCCTCTGTAGGAATAAATCATTCACATGGATCCCAGTCACACCAGTTGTCGGGGAATGCGCGAATGCTACTGGTTTGTTTTACAATAAGCTTTCGCGAATCACCGATCTTCCGAAGAAATCGAGATATTGTAAATACCTCCCGGAAATGAAGTTAGATCAGCGAATTAACCGCCGATATGTGCAGCAGTCTCATCGCTTACCATGCAATGAGCTTCCGCGCTTCTGCGGCGATCTTGTCGGCGCTTGGCAGGGTCACATCTTCGTAGGCCTTGGCGAAGCCGACTGGCGCGAAGATCGAGCCGACGCGTATGACGGGCGCATCGAGTGCATCGAAGGCTTGCTCGTTGATGAGCGCGGTGATCTCGCCGCCAAAGCCGCCGGTGATCTTATCTTCGTGCACGACGAGCACGCGGCCGGTCTTGCGAGTCGTCGCTAAGATCGAGTCTATATCGAGCGGATAGAGTGAGCGCAGATCGAGGACGTCGCACTCGATGCCTTCTTCGGCTAGTGCCTTAGCAGCCTGAAGCGAAAGGTGGACGGTGTTGCCGTAGGTGATGATCGAGAGGTTCGAACCTTCGCGGCGCAGACGTGCCTTGCCGAACGGGATGAGCACGTTATCTCCAAGCGGCTGTGTCTTCGCTTGCGGAGCATTGTAGAGCGCTTTCGGTTCGAGATAGAGTGTTAGGCCGCGCGTACGCATGGCCGTGCGCAAGAGTCCCTGCGCATCGTCAGCAAAACTTGGGACGACGATGCGGACACCGGGAATCGATGTGAACGTCGCTTCAAGATTCTGCGAATGGTAGAGACCACCCTGAATGTAGCCGCCCGATGCTAAACGAATGACGATGTTCGGGCAGTACTGGCCTTTCGAGCGCCAGTATTCGTGCGTGAGTTCGATGAACGACTCCATCGCCGGCCAGAAGTAATCGGCAAACTCGGCGCCTTCGACGACGCACCAGATATTTTCCTGATCGACGCGGCAAAATCCGTCGGCTGTGCCGACAATAAAATCTTCTGCGATCGGCGCATTGAAGACGCGCTTCGGGCCGAACTCCTGCTGCATTCCCTTCGAGACGTTGAAGACGCCGCCCTTCTCCTTGTTGGCCATGTCCTGGCCCCAGATGAAGGTGTTCGGATTAAGACGAAATTCTTCTTTGAGCGTATGATTGATGCCGTCAATGAATTTCAGCCCCTCGTTTTTGCCTTTCGGCGTTTCGTAGGGATAGTAGCGAACGTTGATGTTCTCTTCCTGAAACTCGTACGGACCGGGACGCACGATGGTTGGCGCTGCGAGTACAAACTCATGGACAGACGACGCATCAACCGTCGGCGCAGCTTCCGCTTTTTCTGCTTCTGCATAGAACGTCGCTGTATTCTCCTCGTGGATCTTGTCGATCTCTGCCTGCGTCAGGACTCCCTGCGCGATCAGCCAGTTGCCGAACAGCGTGCGAGGGTCGCGCTTTGCTGCATTACCGATCTCTTCGGGTGAGCGATAGAGATCGTGACGGTCGGAGTTCGAATGCGAACGCATACGTACGCAATCTGCATGCACGATCGCTGCACCTTTGCCGGCGCGGCACCACTCGTATGCTTCCTGCATTGCGCGGTACGAGTCGAGCACGTCTGTGCCGTCGCAATACGCGATCAAAAGATTTGCAAAGCCCCGGAAGTTATCGGCAACGCGCGTGTTGGCCGTCTGATCGTAGACGGGGACGGAGATGCCGTATTTATTATTCTGGATCACGAAGATGGCAGGTACCATCTCTTTCGAAGCGCCATTGAGCGCTTCGTAGAAAAATCCTTCGGAGCATCCGGACTCGCCACCGGAGAAGATCGAAACTGCGTCGAGGCCGTAGTACTTGATCGCACGCGCACAACCGGTCACATGCTGTGCGTGGTTGTTCGTCAGCGACGAGCCGTTCTGAATGCCGACCGACTGTTTGGCAAAGTGATTCGACATGTGGCGTCCGCCGCCGGCGATGTCGGTCTCTTTAGATAATCCGTTGAGGACGATCTCTTCGACCGTGATCCCACCTGCAAGGCAGGTCATTAGGTCGCGATAGTACGGAAACAGGTAATCCTGTTTCTGGCGAAACGACACTCCCATGGCAAGCTGAATGCCTTCATGTCCGGCACATGGAGCGTGGTAGCTCCAGCCCATTGCTTTCTTCAGATAGTTCGCGGCTTGGTCGTCGCACATTCTGCCGAGATCCATGAGGCGATACCATTCGACGAGCGTCTTTGCCGGAACACCTGCCTGCTTGAGCGTACCACGGTAGGACATGGAGCCATCGGCATTCGGACCGGTAAGCATGGCGCCATTGGGCATTGCCTCAAGGCTCGCGGGAGTAACGTCGAAGGCGAAATCGCGCTCGAGGTCGGAAGCCGTTGTCGGCTGCCAATTATTCTTGAGCGCCTGCCCGTTCGTCCCCGAGGCTGTTTTTATCTTCTCTGCCACAACTTTCTTCGTTTTCGTCGCCATTTACGCCTATCCAAAACCGATAAGTGGCAGAAAACAAGCCGGAACAGGATTTGGTGCTATGGGTAGTTGCGACAACTGTTGTAAAATAGTAGTGTTTTACATGTGTGAAACTTCCTCTTTTCCTGCTGTTTCTTACCTGTGCCGGATGCACAAAAGAAGCGTTTAACGGGGTTTACCCGGACCTGCGTATGCTTGAAGAACGGTCGTTCGTAGATCGGATGCCGGTTAAGGAAATTATAGAACGAGAAGTTGATACGATAATCATTAAGGACCTGGAATTCTATCGCTATGATGGGATTACCTTTGGTGAGCGTCCCGACCCCAGGTTGAAACTGCAAACGCCCATACGCTTCTCCGAGCCGTTCGGACAACGCTTACACTACCCGGAAATAGCTAAGCGCAGCGGAATGGAAGGATCCTGTAAGGTACAATTTCTCATTGATAGCTCCGGCCGCGTCAGCCGTATAACCTATCTGGAATACGATTCAAAAGTTTTTTCAGACGCGATTGAAAAAATGCTGAAAAAGTCTGGAAAAATTCAATCCTTCCCTCCCCTGAAAAAAAAGGAAAAATATGTGCTGGGACAGTTCGAAGCGGTGTTTAAGCTAAAGCCTCCGAAGCTATAACGTCGTAACTTTGCTGCATGAAGCGGCAGGAAGACATTCGCACCCTTACAGAGCTGTTGCTCGACCACACCAGTGGTCATGTAGGCAGCCTCCCCTATGTATCCCATAAACCGGAACGTGGCAAACCGTACGAAACCCTGACGTATGGTGAATTCAGCACACGTGTCCGCGCATTTGCTGCCGGACTTGCTGCGCTCGGCGTAAAGCGCGGCGACCGGATCGCTCTGCTCGCAGAGTCGCGTCCCGAATGGCTGATCACTGATTTCGCGGCCCTTGCGCTTGGCGCCGAAACAGTACCCATGTTTCCGACACTCACGCCGAAGCAGGTGGAGTATGTCCTGCAGCATAGTGGCTCCTCCATCGCCATCGTCTCGAACGACGTGCAACTCAGCAAAGTCATCAAGTCTATCCCTGAGCTTATCGATCTGCGGCATATTATCGTGATGAACGAGAGCTTTAATGCAGGTCCGGTACAGAGTTCGATCCAGTCGTTCAAACGAGTCGAAGAGCTGACAAAGCCGGCCGGCTTCGATTTCGATCGCGCAGCAAATCTCGCAAAGCCCGATGACATCATCACGATCATCTACACGAGCGGCACAACCGGCTTGCCGAAAGGTGTGCAGCTCACGCATAGCAACCTGCTTGCCGATATTCGCGGCGCACTTGCAAATCTTCCGCCCATCGGCGAGACCGATACGTTTCTTTCCTTCCTTCCGCTTTCGCACGGATTCGAGCGGCTTGCTTCCTACCTGCTTTTTTATTGCGGCGCACATGTAGCATTCGCCGAGTCGGCCGAGACGATCGCCGACAACATGCTCGAAGTCAAGCCGACGATCATGACGGGCGTCCCGCGATTCTTCGAACGTATTCACGGACGCATCATGCGCTCGCGCGAAAAACTATCCGGAGCGAAGCTGAAGATCTTTGACTGGTCGCTGAAGATCGGTAAAGAGTGTGGCAAGTCGGTCGAAGGCGAGCAGCCTTCGGTGTTCGCATTGCTTAAGCGTCCGATAGCAGATGCACTGGTCCTCAAAAAGATCAGAGCTAGAACCGGCGGCAAGATCAGGTTTTTTGTTTCCGGCGGCGCGGCGCTTTCGGCAGAAGTCGGTCGTGCATTCTCGGCCTTCGGCCTGATCATCATTGAAGGCTATGGTATGACGGAGTCATCGCCGGTCATCTCAGTGACGCCGATCGAGAAGGTCAAGTGGGGAGCAGTCGGCAAGCCGATCGCAGGCATCGAAGTGAAGATCGCCGAAGACGGCGAGATCCTCACGCGCGGGCCGCACGTCATGAAAGGCTACTACAAAGACGTGCAGGCGACGAGCGAAGCGATCGACTCCGAAGGCTGGCTGCATACGGGCGACATCGGCATCATCGACAGTGAAGGCTACGTGAAGATCACCGACCGCAAGAAGCACATCTTTGTCTCCGAAGGCGGCAAGAACATTGCGCCCGGACCGATCGAATCGCTCTTAACACAATCCAGGTATATCGACCAGGTGATGCTCGTCGGCGATAAGCGGCTGTTCTGCACCGCGCTCATTGTGCCTGATTACGATGCGATGAAGGAAACGTTGAATGTCGCAAATCTCTCGCATGCGGAGATCGTCGGACGTCAGGACGCGCAGGACCTCATGGCAAAAGAGCTTGAAGTATTTCAGAAAGAGCTTGCATCGTATGAGCGTGTGCGGCGGTTTGCTCTTCTGCCGGAAGCATTTACCGTTGAGAACGAACTGATGACGCCAACACTGAAAGTAAAACGCAAAGTTGTCGAGGCGCGGTATAAGGAGTTGATCGACTCGCTCTACGCGTCGTTACCTGCAAAGTAAATTTGCTGAAGAACATGCCACAGATTTTGTAAAAAAAATAGACGTACGGTACTCTTAAAATCTTTAGTATATTCATACACACTTTTAGGAGCACCTATGCCAGTTAAACATAAGCCCGAGGGCTACAATACTGTTATCCCCTATATTATGGTCAGCGACGCGGCTAAACTTATTGCCGATCTGAAGACGATCTTCGGCGCAACGCAGATGGACGTCCACACTGACGAATCTGGCCAGATCCGCCACGGCGAAGTCAAGATCGGCGACTCCGTGATCATGCTCGCAGAAGGCGGCGGGCCGTATCCGGTCGCGCCAGTGAGCATCTTCGTGTATGTGCCCGATGTCGATGCCTGCTACCAACGTGCGATGGATCAAGGACTTACGTCCGTCACCGAGCCAAAAGATCAGTTCTATGGCGACCGAAGCGCCTGCTTTAAGGACCATAGCGGCAATACCTGGTATGCGGCGACGCATGTCGAGGATGTGACGCCGGAAGAGATGCAGCGCCGGATGGAGGCCATGGCTCAAAAAGAAGCTGCCTAAGGGACTTGCAAATCCGAAAATAATATTGTATATTAGCACTGACCGGAAATACTCCGGTCGGATGATAGCGGAATAACTCCTCAAAGCCTATTCTGCCCCCTGACGGTTTAGTTTGGCCGTCTGTTTGCTCACCTTCCAGCCCCACCTGGGAGAAATCGATACTATGTATGCGTGGATTTAAGCAATTCTCTATTGTGCTGTTTCTGGCGTCGTTCTTTTTTGGGCTGTTGTTTGACGTCGTCAACCGTGAAATGCCGGAAAACTGGATTCCTTCGGTTTCTACCTTAGAAGAAGCCCAACAGGTGATCGCAAAGGCATTCTCATCGACATTCGAGGTAGATAGATCGCTGACAGCAGGAATTCGGTAATTTCTCTCTTCCGGTTCGTCATCTCACCGATCAACACACGTTCGATGTTGTCGTCGGCTGTCGTCTATATCTTATAGGTTTTCAGGATTCACTATACAATACAAACGTAGTACCAAAGTTGGTACGTCAATTGTGTTCTCCTAAGTCGTTGTAGATTAATAAATGCGTCGTCATAACGCATTTATATGTGCCCTATGTGTAACTTTATACACAATAGGTGTTTATTAGGATACAGGTCTCTTACTACATACACGGTCTGAACATGAAATTGAATGTCTACATCTATGCTTCCCTGCTAGTACTGGCTGGTGGCACTTCTCTTTGGGCGCAGCTCCCCGAGAAGCAAGATCCTGAGACGCGCAATTTCGTCTGGTTTACACCAAGTACTGCGACAACGATCAACGGTATCGGCATCGGTCCGGCAAACTCCGGCAATGGCCGTACAACACCGTTCGCGCAGACGATCAACGGCATCCAGATCGAGCTACCAGGCATGCGCTCCCTGCAATTTCCGCTTGAAATTCCTGAACATCGCTACATGCGTTCGGTAACTGCTGGGCAGGGCGAGGTGACAGTTAACGGTGTACTTGCAGCAGTATCGGGAAGCTCAGGTGTCGATCGCATCAACGGCGCATTCGTCACGGCATTCTGCGGCTTCGCACGCGAGGTTAACGGCGTCGCAATTAATCCGGTCAATTTTGTAGGCAAGGTCGATGGCGTAGCGCTTGGCCTGGTCAATAACGTTCTCGAAGGAGACGGAGCATCAGTAGGACTTTTCAATAACTGTGAAGAATGTAACGGTACGCAGATCGGACTCATCAACATCCGCAAACGTGGCGACGGTCCGCAGATCGGCCTGATCAATATCAGCGGCGACCGCATCCTCCCGTTCTTAAATTTTTAGCACGATCACGAAGCTTAAAGAGAATGTGTCAGCATCGGTCGTCGATCTGTTCGTGAAGAAGTCATGCGGCTGATGCTGATAGCTTTTTAGGCAGCCAACTCAAGTACCGGAGCTTCCTGCTCGTACTCAGCTAAGAACCGGTAGAGGCGATCTTCAACTGCAGCATAGGTTGGGAGGCGAACAAGCTCGCCGCGAAGTTTTGCAGCGCCACGCATGCCAGAGAAATATCCCGAATAGTATTTACGGAAAGACGGAATTGCATGTGCTTCATCACTACGGAGGGTCATGTAGTGACGCAACTGTGCGAGGCAAACTTCAATGCGCTCGGCAAGCGGCGTGATCGCGTAGCTGCCCGTTGCAAAATACTCTTTGATCTGGCGGAAGATAAACGGATTGCCGATCGCAGCACGTGCGACCATGACGGCATCGCATCCTGTCTCGCGAAACGCCTGTTCGGCAGCTTCGGGAGAATTCACATCGCCGTTGAGAAACACCGGGATCGAGACACGCTCTTTAATGCGCGGGATCCACGACCAATCTGCATTCCCGGAATGACCCTGCGAGCGAGTACGACAATGGATCGTCAGCGCAGCAGCACCTGCCTGCTCGAGCATCGGCGCAACATCGAGCACGTTGATCGACTCATGATCCCAGCCGATACGTGTTTTCACCGTTACCGGGAGCTTCACTGCATCGGCGACGGTACGGACCATCTTGTCCATACGCGGAAGATCTTTCAGTAATCCCGCTCCGGCACCCTTGCCGGCAACATTCTTGACCCAGCAGCCACAATTGATGTCGAGGAAATCAGGACCCGAGGCTTCGCTGATCTGCGCAGCTTCGCGCATTACTTCCGGATCGCCGCCATAGATCTGGATAGCGACAGGGCGTTCTTCTTCGAGCGTTACGAGCTTTCTACGTGATTTTACGACCTTGCGGATCAGCGCTTCCGACGAGATAAACTCCGTATACACGACGTCAGCGCCAAGACGCCGGCACTGGATCCGGAACGACTCGTCGGTAACATCTTCCATCGGAGCAAGCAACAAAGGCCGCTCAGGAAGCTCAATATGGCCGATTTTTGACACTGAGCCATATAAACAACATAACTGATGGGGATGTTCGCAATGGCTAAATAGTTGATATTACAGCGCGGAAAGCGTTATCCCATGTTCCGGTTCATTCGTGTTCAACTGAAGCGTTTCTTCTTTATCTTTCCCAGAGTGATTGGGTGGTATGCGCGTACATTTTGGATAATGATGGGCAGTGGTCGTGTTAAGCGTACTGATGAATACTGGGAAGCATTCCACGAGGACGTGCAGAGACGTTGGGCCCATATTAAAGAGCACGATGAAGGTATCAAATCAGAACATTGAAACAATGCCCGCCAATGTCGTAATCTCTGGCAAAACCTCATTCACCGCATGCCGTTAGGAAAAGCTGTCCG
This sequence comes from Candidatus Kapaibacterium sp., assembly GCA_025450975.1. Taxonomy (GTDB): domain Bacteria; phylum Bacteroidota; class Ignavibacteria; order Palsa-1295; family Palsa-1295; genus JANWLI01. Next base: position 8,425 of record JANWLI010000148.1, read on the forward strand.
TCATCACTGGCTTCTTGAAGACGATGTTGTCTTTCTCAACCATGGTTCGTTCGGCGCGTGTCCGAAACCAGTCCTTGATGTTCAGTCGCATTGGCGGCATCGTCTCGAGCTCGATCCTGTAAGATTCATGACGCGCGAACTTCCTGCGCAGCTTCCGGTGGCCCGTCAGGCGCTCTCATCGTTTCTCAACTGCGATCCCGACGACCTCGTCCTTGTGCAGAATGCTACAACAGGAGCGAACGCCGTGCTCCGCTCGCTGGCAGCACAGTTCAAACCTGGTGATGAACTGCTGACAACTTCGCAGGCATATACCGCTACGCATCAAACCCTTGATTATGTGGCTAATCTCACCGGTGCAGTTGTCGTGCAAGCGTATGTGCCGTTTCCGATCGACGATCCGCAGCAGGTAGTCGATGCACTTGTTTCGAAGATCACGCCGCGAACAAAGTTTTGTGCGGTCGATCATGTGACGAGTCTCACGGGCGTCGTCTTCCCCGTCGAAAACATCATCCCGATCTTCAAGGAGCGCAACATTCCGATCATGATCGATGGGGCTCATGCTCCGGGGCATGTGCATGTCGATATCACTGCACTCGATGCCGACTTCTACGCCGGCAATTGCCACAAGTGGCTCTATGCTCCGAAAGGCTCTGGCATTCTCTGGGTAAGCAAGAAGTATCAGGACCAGATACATGCAACCGTGATCAGCTGCGAACCGGGCAGCGATTTTCAAACGAAGTTTTCGTGGACTGGCTCCGTTGATCCGTCAGGCTGGTTCTCGATCGCAGCGGGTATTGACTTTATGAAAAGTCTCGGCGTTGAAGCGATACGCAAGCACGCCAACGATCTTATTCTGGGCGCACGGCAGAAGATCACCTCAGCTTTAGGCACAAGCTATGGCGCACCGCCGGAAATGCTTGCCAACCTCTGTACGATCCTGCTGCCTGTTGAAGGCCCGGTTAGCCCGAAGTATTCGCCGATCCTGCACGACAGGCTTTACGATGAGTACAATATCCAGGTCCCGGCAATGGCGCCGGATGGGAAGGCTTGTATTAGGTTTTCCGCAAACGCTTATAACGAGGCTAGTGAGTACGATACATTGCTTGCGGCGCTTCAGGAAATATTGCAGAACAAATAACGTAAGTTTGCGCCATGAGTGAAACCATGAATTACAACATCAACCTCGATGTCAAATACGGGCATCACGAGATCGTCGACGTCCCCGCAATCGTCGCAGCCAACAAGCCGTGGTTTAACCAGACGCTGACCGAAGTCAACAACAGTGTCGTGCGCCTCGGCATTCTCGAAGGCGATTTCCATTGGCATAAGCATGACAATGACGACGAGTTCTTTTTTGTCCTCGAAGGACAGTTACTGATCGACCTTGAAGATAAGACGATCGAGCTAAATCCAAACCAGGGCACGACGATCTCCAAAGGCGTTATGCACCGTCCGCGCGCACCGCAGAAGGTAGTCGTGCTGATGGTGGAGACGAATGACATCGTACCGACAGGAGACTAACAGTGTCTCCTGAGGAAATGTGGAAAGCATATTGTACTGCTACCGGCAAATACGATCTGCCAATGCCAGTGCCGGAATACTTCGACGATAATGAACAGGGTGCTAATATATTGGCAGACCTCGTTGTGCGCGGCATTAAGCAGGCTACCTGCTCTGCCGTTTGGACATACAGACAGGAGAACGAGCCAATACCAATGGCCGGAGAACTGTGGCTCGTTACTAACTGGGCGGGCGAGGCGCAATGCATTCTTGAAACGACGCAGGTAGACATCACGCCATTTATTGTGGTGAGCGCAGAGTTTGCCGCACTTGAAGGAGAGGGCGACAGAACGTTGGCACATTGGCGCAACGTGCACGAGCGATTTTTTCGACGCCAGTTCGAAGGCACGCCCGACAAATTCGACGAGACCATGCCGCTCGTTTGCCAGCAATTTAAACTTGTATATCCATGAGCTATACTGCAGTCATATTCGATCTGGGCAAGGTCATCTTCGCCTACTCCTGGCAACATACCTATGACTATTTTGCCGAACTCAGTGGACTCTCGGCTAACGAAGTAAAACAGCGACTTGACCTCGAGCATGACGCACACTTCCAGAATTTTGAACGCGGCATCGTCACTCCCCAGGAATATGCGGATCACGTAAACAATCTTCTTGACGCGGCTCTTACGCTTCCGCAATTTATCGAAGGCTGGAATGCGATCTATGAAGAAGTCTACGATGGCATCGAAGCGATCATGGCCGAACTTGAGTTGAAGTATCTCCTTGTCGGGCTTTCCAACACCAATACCGTTCACGCAGGTGAATGGCGCGAGCGCTATGCCGATCAGCTTGTCTATCTTTCGTATATTTTCTGCTCGCACGAACTGCATGCGCGCAAACCGGAGCCGGGTATCTACGAGCACGCCCTCCGATCCACGGGCACCCGTCCGGAAGAATGCATCTTCTTCGACGACAGGGTTGATAATGTCCAAGGTGCGCGTTCGGTTGGCATTCAGGCATTCCAGGTCACCTCTCCCGCCGAGATCCGGGCTGCCTTAAAAGAACTTGGCATATAACTGCTTCCTTGTTTTTCGCAATTTTTTACCTGTACTCTGGCACCAATTTTGAGTCATTTCCCGGCAGTGAGGAGGTGAATATATGCGAGCAGATGATTTAGGTAAATTGATCCTGCGTTTTACCGTAGGTGGACTGATGCTCTTTCATGGCATCAGTAAGCTACAGAATGGCGTAGGTGGTATTGAAGGAATGGTAACGGCCGAAGGCCTGCCGTCCTGGGTTGCTTATGGAGTGTATGCAGCCGAGATCGTTGCACCGATCCTTTTGATCATTGGATGGGGTACGCGCGTTGGCGCGGGCCTGATCATGATCAACATGATCGCTGCGATCCTGCTGGTCCATTCGAACGATCTTCTTGCGGTAAACGAGAGAGGTGGTGCGTGGGCAGTCGAACTGCCGATGTTCTATCTGCTGTCGTCACTGGCGATACTGATCATGGGTCCTGGTGCGTATGGCTTAGCGGGTACACGTGTACGCAAGCCTGTGATTATCAGAGCACCGCGACGTGAACGTGTGAGGGAGCGCCACTATCCGACGCCGCCGTCACCCACAGTTACATATTAAGAGGTCACTGTAAGTTTAGCTATACCTGGTCATACCTTCGTCGTTTCCGTCGAGGGTATGATCGGTATATACGGGCGGCGCTTCTCCCTTGCGAACAAGTTCGTTGTACTCAGCCGCAAGTCGCGCAATGCAATTGCCGCAGAAGTAATTTTCAAACCCCGCAGCTTTTTCGACAGTCACGACTTCTTCGCGCGGTAATCCCTGCCGGCAGATCTGGCAGGCAACGCCATCGATCACTTCGCCCTCGTCGCGCTCGCGCCGGAGCAAATGCTTATAGCCCCACCACACAAAGTAGAGCGCACCGAGAAGAAGAATAACGGAAAAAAGAACTTTCATTTAATGAGGGTTTAATTCTCGCCGCCGAGAAATTTCTCCAGCGTTGCTTCGAGTGTCTCGCCACGCAGTGCTTCCTGCATGGCAACGACTGCGCCTGTCCCATCGACGAGGATCGGTTTCGGAATACCGGCTACTTCGAAACGCTTGGCAACTTCGTTGTCGAATATCCCTGGTATAAAGACATGCTGCCACGGCATTGCCCACTTCTTGCGGAACGGCGCGACCTGCGCTTCGTTAGCATCCATCGAGATCGAGAGGATCTCAAATCCTTTTCTGCCTTTGAAGCGCTCGTATGCTTTATGGATCGCCGGCATTTCGCGAACACACGGACCGCACCACGTCGCCCAGAAGTCGATGAGATAATACTTGCCGAGCATAGAGGTGTTGCTAACTTTTGTCGTCGTGCCGAGAAGGTCAAGTTCAAACTCAGGGACTTTCTTGCCAACTTGTACTGCTGCATCAGGATTAAACTGC
>JANWLI010000149.1 GCA_025450975.1 Candidatus Kapaibacterium sp.
CATCGTACTTAGGTATGCTAAAGTCTTGTACAAAACGGTCACGTCGAGCGCGCTGTAATTCCGGAAGTTCTTTGCGAACTTCATCGAGAAACTGTGTCGTGATCGTCACCGGCAGCAGATCCGGCTCCGGGAAGTAGCGATAATCATGCGCCTCTTCTTTTGTACGCATTGGGCGCGTGATGCCTTTGTTGGCATCGAAGAGCATTGTTTGGTGGCTAACACTTTCGCCTGCTTCGATCACTTCAATTTGGCGGATGATCTCAGCCTCAATAGCACGCTGGACATTGCGGAAGCTGTTCAGATTTTTCACTTCCGTCTTCTGCCCAAACTTCTCAGCGCCACGCAGACGGACGGAGACGTTCGCATCGCAGCGAAGCGAGCCTTCCTCCATGTTGCCATCGCAGATGCCGAGGTAGGTCACTATAGCCTTGATCGCGGTCAGATATGCATAAGCTTCTTCGCTTGTGCGCATATCAGGCTCGCTGACGATCTCGATCAGCGGTACGCCTGCGCGATTAAGGTCGACGAGCGTCTCGGCGCCAAAATCGTGAATGGACTTGCCCGAGTCCTCTTCCATGTGGATGCGGGTAATGCCGATCTTCTTGTAAGAGCCATCGGGAAGTTCTGCCTCTACCCAGCCGCCGTGGCAGATCGGTGTCTCGTACTGGGAGATCTGGTAGCCTTTCGGAAGATCGGGATAGAAGTAGTTCTTACGGGCAAAGATCGAACGTTCGCGAACCTGGCAATGCGTTGCGAGCCCCATGCGTACGATGAAGCGTACGAGGTTCTCGTTGAGCATGGGCAGCGTGCCGGGATGGGCCAGACAGATCGGGCACGTGTTGGAATTCGGCTGTGCGCCGAAGGCAGTCGTGCACGTGCAGAATGCCTTCGACTTCGTCAGCATCTGCGCATGGACTTCCAGCCCGATCACGGGTTCGTATTTAGCAAGTAGCTCGGGATTCATTGAGGGCTGATAACACGTAAATGGGCTGAAATGTCCGCTTGCCGGGGGATTAACCGCAGAGGCGCAGAGAGACGCACAGGTAAATGCACCCAGAGTGTATATTAAACTTTAGGAATAGTAGATTTCGCAGCACAAATTCTCTGCGGCTTACTCTGCGCTCACCGCGCCTCTGCGGTTGATCTAAGTGACCCCTTCAACAAACTCTGGAAGTGATGCACTGCTATCTCTCTCTCCACGGAGAACCTGCCCGTATGATAGGACCGTGACCGCAGGCCGCGCTGTACGAGTTCGCAGATCTCGATGTCTTCTTGCTGGACTTCGTCGCTGAAGCGGAGGTCTTCCCTCACAAGTTCTTCGGTCACGCCTTCGGCATAGTAATAGTCGAAAATGATTCGTGTGGTGTTCGCATCGATCGGCAGCACCAAATTCGTCTGCAATCTTCCCGGCAGGATATTCAGCATCAGGTTCGGATAGATGAAGAAGTAGAACGCCGATCCTCCGTCAGCAGAATAGATGTTCTCACCCGGCTTCAACGGACTATGCTGATGTGAATACCATTTGGCGATCTCCGTCTTGTACGACCGGAAATCATACATCTTGAACAGCTCCGGATGCACGAGCGGCACATGGTAGCCTTCGAGATAATTGTCGACATAGACCTTCCAGTTGCTCTTGACAAGATAATCATGGCGCAGAACAAACTGCAGTTTCGATAGCTCGATCGGCGCGATCATCTCGCTGATACCTTCCGTCATCGCATTGAGAGAGAGTGCATCGTTAGCGAGATTGATAAACACATGCCCCTGCCACTCTGCAACACGAATCGGGTGAAGGCCAAAGTCGGATTTATCGAACAGTTCGACGCGGTCGAAATCCGGGACGCCGCGAAGTGAGCCGTCGAGAGCATACGTCCAGCCATGGTATTTGCATTGGAGGACGGAGGCACAACCGTCTTCAATAGCAAGCGGTCCTCCGCGATGACGGCAGACATTATAGAAAGCACGAAGAACCATGTCTTTACCACGCACCACAACAATCGGCTCATCACCTATCTGAGCAATAATATGCTCACCTGCTTCCCTGACCTGCTCCAAGCGGCCGACGAGCTGCCAGGTCTTTGTGAAGACGTGCTCCTTCTCAAGGTCGAGCATTTCCGGAGCTAAGTACCAGCTTGCCGGAATCGTATCGGCGCGCTCGAGGGGTGCGACGAGCAGATCGGATGGGTCAAGAATAAATGCCTTCATCAATTTTTAACGCAAAGGGGCGCAAAGTTCTTCGCAAAGGTACGCGAAGTGATAATGAATAACTATTCATCAAAGTTCGTGATACATTTTACTATTGGCTCCCGTAGCGAAGAATGTTCACCTTGCAAGCGCATTCACTCTTAGTTCACTTACGACAATGAAAACCTCACTAGTTCGACAGTTCATGATGCGCGCATCGGCTGTGATCGTCGGATGCTGCGCCTTACTGGCTCTTGTCACCCAGAGCGTTATCGCTCAACCGGACAACGTCACCCAAGCGGACGAATTCGCATACTCCGCTCCGTTTTCCCATAAAAACCTGACCATCTTCCTCATCTCTGCAAAAGACCGCGTCGCCACAAGCTACTCCTCGCTTAAAGAAGCAATGGCAAGCGAAAAGATCACGGTCTATGAGACAGGTACGGTTGGCGAACTTTCCGTTAAGAACGGCTCGAAGAAACCGATCTTTATTCAATCCGGCGATATCGTCAAAGGCGGCAAGCAGGACCGAACGCTCGCTTATGACTTCATCATCCCTGCAAACTCCGATAAACTGCCGATCAAGTCGTTCTGCGTCGAATCGGGACGCTGGACAAATCGGGGTAGAGAAACGGTCTCCCAGTTTAGCACTTCGGAGGACGGCCTCGTGTCACGAGAACTTCGCATGGCGGCAAAGCATAAAGCTGTGCAGTCGGAAGTGTGGAGCAAGGTTGCCAAGATACAGGAAAAACTTTCGATGAATACGAACACGGTTGTGATGGACGAAGCATCGCCATCAAGCCTTCAACTTTCAATTGAGAATGGTGCGGTGAAAAAAACATCCGACGACTATATTTCCCAACTTGATGGAATCATCAAGGGACGGAATGACGTCGTCGGATTTGCCTTTTTCATTAACGGCGAGTTCAACACTGCCGATATCTATGCATCGAACGATCTCTTTGTGAAGATGTGGCCGAAGCTGATCAAAGCAGCAGCGATTGAAGCCGTTGCTGAACTTAGCGACAAGACCTACAGTGCTGCCGATATCGCATCATTCAAGGCAAAAGCATCAAAAGTGCTTGGCGAGAAGGCGAAGGAGCAGATCGTCAATCCGCGCACGAAGATGATCACGAAAGAAGCGCAGGATATCGTCCTCTTCGAAACGAACGACGAAGCGCTCGGCTCATGGGTACATCGCAACTTCATGGCGAAGTATGCATCGGACGCTCAGCCGGAAGAACCCGAAGGCCGTAGATCGTATGAACAACAACATAACCAAATTCAGGAATTGAGTCCTCGAATCAATAGAATCCGATAACAGAGACAACAACACTACGCGGGGACATGCTTCGGTATGTCCCTGTTTTATTTTGTAGCAACCCTACGCTCTCGGAAAAGTCGGTAAAAGATCAATGTGCGTTCGATCAGGATGGCCGTGACCACGATCCAGAAGCCGCCGATAAAGCCGGCGACGACATCGCTGAAATAGTGCACGCCGAGATAGATGCGAGATAACCCAACGAGAAATATGAGGAGGATAGATAGGAACGCAAGCATAAAGCCCAGTTCGCTCTTATGTGTAGAATGATAGATAAGTCGCGCAATCAACGTATAGAAAACGAAGGCACTCATCGAATGACCCGATGGGAAGCTATATGATTCAAGATCGGCTAACGGATCGATCGCAGGCCGTGGGCGGGCGATCACTTCCTTGAGTACTACATTGATAATGAGCGTCATCACCAGCACCACAACGAAGACGATCGCTTCCCGCTTATGCTTCTTCCAGTTAAGAACGATGATGAGCAGCGTTGCAATAATGAGCAGGATGACATCGCCAAACGAGGTGATCACGGTCATGACCATCGTGAGCGTTGGGGTTCGAATGCTGTAGATAAACTGGGAGATCGCCGTATCGAAGTTGCCGTCCGATGCGAGAAATCGCTCGGTAATATCGAGAAAAAAGACGAAGGACACAATACTTAGGATTAAGCCGACGAGCACCTCAATAGAAACTACCAGGAAGGCATTCTTTTCGCGCTCAGGCTTCGGGGAGTGTGAGGTCGTTTGTGCTTTGCTCATTTACTCCTTGCAATCCGTCGTAAAGGTAAAAGCATAAGCGCCAAAAAGCGGTGAGGATGACGTCAGCTTCAGCAGATGCCTGCCAAACGACGAATTATTTATGATGTTATACATCTTCGGCTCTTTGACTACTAGATACGTACTGCCATTCTCCTCGACGATATCCGTCCCCCGATCGGCTTTGGCGACAGGCTTGCCATCATGCTCAACTTTCACGCGAAACTCACCGTCACCCTGCGGACGGATCACAAGGTTGGCTTCCTTCGCTTCGTAGTCGATTTGGATTCCTGCTTCTCCCTTGCCTGTCGCAGCAGCAAATTCATGCTCGATCGACCACTCGCCAGTAAGGTAGATCGCATCCTTGAGCATCGGATCACCTACCATGAATTTCGTAGGCTTATGGAGTGGGTAAGACTCCTTATTCCCCAGTTTGTTACGCTCGAAGCCGAAATACAGCTCCGGCGTCGGGCGATAGCAGACTGCGCCTGGCTTGTCTGCATTACGGACGATGGGAGTCAGCTCCGGCAATTCGACGGTGGAGTCGCGCTCATAGAGCAGCTTCTGAATAAATGCCTCGAACTCCTGATACTCGCCTTCGCCGAAATGGGAGGCGCGGAGTATTCCCTTCTCGTCAAAAATGTACTTCGCCGGCCAGTAGCGATTCACAAGCGAATTCCAGATCTCATTATTGTTATCGGCGATGATCGGGTACTTTAGGTCGAAGCGCTTAACTGCAGCTGCGAGGTTATCCGGATCTTTCTCGAAATCAAACTCAGGCGTGTGCACGCCGAGGATCACCAGGCCCTTATCTTTATACTTCTCATGCCAGGAGGTGATATACGGCAACGTTCGGATGCAGTTCACGCATGTATAGTCCCAGATGTCGATTAGCACGACCTTGCCTTTTAGGCTCTGTTCGATCTCAGCAGCCGTTGCATTATGATACTCATCCGGGCGGTAGTTGAACGGCAGTTTCGGCATGCGGATATGGTCGCCGCCCTGATCTTCGAGTGCGGCCGCAAGCTTCTGCTTTTCTTCGGTGAGTCCGTTCGTATTCATGGATTGATGCTTCCCACACGATGCGAGCACAAGTAACGACAAGAGAAAGAATGTATTCATGTACTGTAGAAGTACGTAAACAATTACGGAGCGGTTTCTTTCGAACTCGGTCTGCCCTTAGAAACAAACGGATTGCCCTTAATAAAGAATCGCCACGGTTTATCCACCGCGACTGTGATCCCCACCCGTGAAGTGACATCGACAGCTTCACTTTTCGTGAGCTTTCCCTGCTCGAGAAAGATCAAGTCCGATTCGATAAGGTCGACTCCATTCTCCGAACGCGTTAGCGAGAAAGCCTGACAGAGCTTCCCCGGCCCAGAGAGCAGATCGGTATCACGCTTTGCCTTTTCACGGATTGCATACATCGCCTCCGTTCCTTTGATCGGCTCGAGCGCACGGATCAACACGGCCTCGCCAATGCCCTCATCGTTGGTGACGATATTGAAGCAATGATGCATGCCGTACGTGAAGTAGATATATCCAAGACCGGGCTGACCGAACATCACGCGAGTCCGCTCCGTCATCCCCCGCGAGGCATGACAGGCAGGGTCGTTCTGAAGATAAGCTTCGGTTTCGACGATACGACCGACAAGGGTTATCCCATTATGCTCGCGTACCAGATAACCGCCAAGCATCTCGCGGGCAGCGCTAATCGTCGGACGTTGAAAGAACCTGCGAGTATAACGATCTGGCACTTCTACTGTGTCGGAGAAACTCTCGATGTGTTGGACATTTGTACGAGACGCTCTTCAAGAACGCTGGCTCCGGTGATCGGCAACTCGCACGCTCCTCCGGAGCAGAAGTACACCGTTGCCTTCCCCTCCTTTGGCTGCAAGGTTTTTGCAAAGTCGCTTGCTGCTGTAGCTGTTGCATGCAACATCGTTTTCTGTGGGATGTACTTCGTTGCCAGTTTCCTGCGCATAACCTGATACTCTTTCTGGACGATATCGCCTACAAACACGATCTCCGTCGGAAGCTGAACTTCGGCGACCGCAGCTGCAAGCATTTCCGGAAGCGCGTACGGATACTTTTCCAGTGTACCGGAAAAGTACTCGAGCGTCTTTCGGGCATGCTCCTGGAAGGCAACGTCGCCGGTCATCGCATGGAGCTTGAGTAAATTCCAAACACTGACGGAGTTACCACTAGGTTCTGCACCATCGTACGCATTTTTTGTACGAACGATCACGTCGCTCGTTTCTCTGGAGGTGAAGTATGAGCCTCTTTCAGTATCGAAGAGCGCCGCGTCCTGCTCACGCTGAAGGCTTACAGCGTGTTCAAGCCAGCGTGACTCAAGGGTCGCTTCGTAGAGTTCGATCAGGCCTTTGATCAGGAAAGCATAGGAGTCGAGCATCGCGTCGAACCGTGCCTCTCCGTCGCGCCAACGGTGCAGAAGCTTCTTGCCGGGCTTCTTCCAAAGCTCGTTGATGATAAATTCAGCAGCTCGTTGGGAAGCGAACAGGTACTCATCGGAGTCAAGCACATCGCCTGCGCGGGCCATTGCGCCAATCATCAGGCCATTCCATGATGCAAGCACTTTCTCATCGCGATGCGGGCGAATTCGTTTGGCGCGAACTTCGAAGAGCTTCGATTTTAATTGCGTGAGACGCTCTTTGGCTAGATCAGAAGAAAGCGAGAACTGCTCGCCGGTTTTCTTCATGTTCGTCGCTTCATAAACGACATTCTTCTCATCTTCCCAATTACCCTCTTTTACAATGCCATAATGATAATTGAAGAGCTCGGCATCGAGTCCCAGGACATCGTTAATTTCCAGCTCAGTCCAGATGTAGAACGTCCCTTCCTCGCCTTCGGAGTCTGCATCGAGTGCGCTATAAAATCCACCGTCCGGATGCCGGAGCTCTCTCAGGACGAAGTCGCACGTCTCACGAACTACTCGTGCATAACGCTCTTTGCCTGTAAGCTGATAGGCATCGAGGAACGAGTGCACAAGCTGCGCCTGATCGTAGAGCATCTTCTCAAAGTGCGAGACGCGCCAGAGCGCATCGACAGTATATCGATGAAAGCCGCCACCAAGATGATCGTAGATACCGCCGCGTGACATTTTCTCCAGCGTGAAGAGCGCCATCTGGGCGGCGCGGTCCTTACCTGTCAGATGGTAGTAGTTAAAGAGAAAATCAAATTGCACCGGACGCGGAAATTTCGGCGCGCCACCGAATCCGCCTTCGCGCTCATCGAAGGCTTGCTCAAAATAGTTGAAGCAGCGATCGAGAAGTAACTGGGAAATCTCTCCCTTTCTCGTCTCAGCACCTTCCTGTTTGATCGCATCGGTAAGCGCCTCGCTTGATTTTACGAGGTCATCACGCTTTGTATCCCACAATTCGCGGATACGCTCAAGCAGTTGCTTGAAGCTCGGTCTGCCGTATGCCGGAACTGGAGGAAAGTACGTGCCGCAGAAAAATGGCTTGAGATCGGGAGTCAGCATAACAGACATCGGCCAGCCGCCTGCGCCAGTCATCGCCTGTGTTGCCGTCATGTAGACAGCATCGACATCCGGCCGCTCTTCGCGATCGAGTTTGATCGAGACAAAATTCTCGTTCAAAAACGCGGCGATGGTCTCGTTTTCGAAGCTCTCATGCTCCATCACATGGCACCAGTGGCACGTCGAATAGCCGATAGAAAGAAAGATCGGTTTATCCTCTTTCTTCGCGCGTGCGAATGCCTCATCGCCCCATGGATACCAATCCACAGGATTATTGACATGCTGTTGCAGATAGGGAGACTTCTCGTTAACGAGGTGATTTGGCATTTGCTGTACAAGATGCAGTAAGCGACCTTACTGCGGATAAAGTTTATTACGAAGCTCGACAAGCTCATGAGGAATATCGGTAACAACAGCTCGAGCGCCGAGCGCTATGGCCTTTTGGAATTCCTCTTCGTGCGTGATCGTATAAACAGAAAGATGAATGTTTCGGCTCTTGATATTTTTCTGCCGCTCTTCGGTCAGTTCATCGAGCCGGCAGGCATACGTTGTCGCGCGGGAGAGCATCATCAGCTCGGAGGGAAGCATCTCCTCCGGCGGCTTCGTCAGTGTGACCGGCGTTTTCGAACGAACATTGAAGAAATGGACGATCTCGGTAGAGGGATGGATCGCCGTCGCAACTGCATCCCACGGCATCGCACGGAGATAGTCCAGACGAAATGACGAGTAGAGCACATACTCCTGCATCCCGGCTTTGCGCACCATATCGACAAGTGGCGCGATAAACGAATCCGCGGGACGAGACGAGTACTCCTTCATCTCAATATTGAGATAGCACTTCCCATTGGCCAGAGCGAGCACATCTTCGAATTTTGCCGGGGTGTTGCCGTTAAGCTTATCACTAAGCGAGGCAAACGTTTCTTTCCAGATCGTCAGCTTATCCTCGTCTGCGCCGATCGACTCGTCATGGTGACAGACGATCACGTCGTCGGCAGTCATCTGCACATCGATCTCGATCATTTCCGCACCGCTTGTGAGCGCTTCGCGGATGGCGTCAAGCGTGTTCTCTCTTGCACCATGCGACGTATCGCCACGGTGAGCGCAGATCATCGGACGCAGGTCGAACGGGTACTCCTTGAGCGGAAGCAAGAGAAATTACGAATTACGAATTACGATTTACGAATTATATGGGGAAATTCGTTAGTAGAAGGGTTATGCAGGGCGAAAGAGTTTCGCGGAGCCGCGGAGGAATTCCTCCGTTGTCATGCGCTTTTTCCCTTCCCGTTGGACTTCGAGGATCTCTAGCGGAGTCGTTGCCGTGCCGACAAAGAGACGCTTATCATCGTTAGTCACATGCCAGACACCGGGCTGTAATTGGTGCTCCATCGGTGCAACGTGCGACTGATACACTTTCAACCGTTCGCCATTTGGTAAAGTCGTAAACGCTGCCGGATGCGGGGAGAGGCCGCGAATCTGGTTATGTACATGTGCCGCTGCCTTGTCAAAACGGATCTCGCAATCTTCCTGGAAGATCTTCGGCGCGGGCGTTGCCTCTTCATCTGATTGAGGTTTCGGAACGAGTGTGCCGAGCGCCAGCCCTTCGATCGTTTCGAGCGCAAGCTTTGCACCGAGATGCATCAGCGAATCATGAAGTTCACCGACGGTCTCATTCTCAGCAATATCGACGGCTTCCTGAAGCAGGATACTACCAGTGTCAACACGCTCGCCGAGGAGAAATGTCGTGATGCCTGTACGTGTCTCGCCATTCATAATGGCGCGATGCATCGGCGCTGCTCCGCGATACTTTGGCAGCAGCGATGTATGAATGTTAAATGCTCCAAGGCGAGGAAGCGTATACACTTCTTTTGGCAGGATCTTATAGGCAACGACACAATAAATATCCGCTTCGTATTGACTAAGCTGGCTGACAAACTCCGGATCCTTAAGTTTTGTCGGGACGAGAACAGGAATGTTCAACTTCTCCGCTGTCTCGTGGATGACTGACGGACGCGTCTTTAGTCCACGTCCTTGCTCTTTAGGCGGAGTGGTGACGACTGCTACAACTTGCTTACCTGCACTGACGATCGCCTCGAGAATATGCGCAGCAAATTCCGGCGTGCCGAAGAAGATGATGCGGGGATTGTTATGAGTGTCGGGCATTCAGGCTGCTACTCAAGCAACTTCTTCTTCAACGTACTGATCACCGGCACCGGGCTCGGATCGATCCCTTCGATTATGGCTAGATAGAGGCTCGTCCAATCGCCAAGCGCGATCAGCGAGAACATACGCTCAAGCGGCGTATTGCCCTCCGCCTGGATCTCTTCTACAAATACGATGCGCTCCTGCAGCACTTCCCTGAGAATTGCGAAGCGTTTTGCTACGCGTTCGTTCTCGTCTGAAGTTCGCAGGAAGATCGCCATAAGTGAATCCGGCGCCGAACGTGGGTGGTCCCAGCCGTTGATCTCATTGTGATTCATTTCCGGAAGCACATTACCGAAGGCAACGTGCTTGGCGTTTTCCTGTATCTGTCCGCGCCAGCGGAGATTTACGGTATCGAGAAAATCAGAAGCAGAATAAATTACCGGTGAACGCGTTTGCATCTTCTCAGCAAGCTTCACGGCGAGATTACTACCATTCTTCGGCCCATACCGTTCGGCAAGTGACGTGAGAAGTGTTGCAGTGCCTGCAAGGTTTGCTTCTTCACCGGAGGTGAATCCCATTGCATCGAGCAACAGAAGGATCGGAACGAACGAGTATGCGAGAGCTGCTCGTGGCTGGAAGCCTGTCGGCAGTTTGATAAACGGATTACCGCTCTCCTGCGCACGCTTCATTAAGGCACCACCGGTAGAAATGCAAACGATCTGCGCGCCGCATGCTTTCGCATCGTCATACATTGCAAGCGTCTCTTCGGTATCACCGGAATAGCTCGAAACGATCACGAGCGTCTTCGCTCCGGTAAATCCGGGAAGTGCGTAGGTGCGATTGATCGTTAGAGGTGTTGCAATTTTCGGCAACAAATAAGAGCGAACGAGGTCGCCGCCGATCGCCGATCCGCCGAGACCAGCAACGACGATATTCTCCACCGAATCTTTCGATGGGAGTTTTGCATTCTTCAGCGCTGCGTTGACGAGGGAAACTGCGTCAGTAATATGCGAGCCCATGCCTGCAATTGCATCGGCCATGCCCGCAACATCGATCTTACGGACAGACTCTTCGGTGATCTGGTGGGAAAAGCTCATAATATTGGTATCGAGAAAGTACGAGTATAAGCAACACCCGCCACCCGTTACTCGTTACCCGCCCCTACTTCAGCTGGCCACGTAGATTTTCGATCTCGGCAAAACGCGTGTTTACCATCTGCGCAAATTCAAGGTCTCGCTGCCGGAGGCTGGAGATATTGAAGTTGGGATCCGGAGCGAACGAAGCAGCAAGTTCAATGAACGTCTTCGCTTCTGCGGCACGCCCCTGTTGGGCAAGCAATGAAGCGGTCGTCGCAAGCGGCATTGCCTGCAGGAGGCGGGCATTGTCGGTATAGTAGTTACGCTTTGAATAAGCATCGTCGCGCCATGCAAGCTTTGGCATGTGCGGAGCCAGAGGAATATCAGACGCCACAAAACGATACGCCAGCCCTGCCGCTACTCCCCTAAATGATGGAGCAAATAGCTCGTCCCGTTGCGCAAGGGTCTCGCTCGTTGCATACATGGGACGTGCGCTGTTATTGCGCACGAGGGCATCGGTAAATGCGCTGTACGCCGTACTGATGGCTGCGCCATCGAATGACTCGCCGCGATCGAAGCGCTCCAGATGCGGCATGAACGCATCGAGCTCAGCCTGCGCGTTGCGTAGAAGTTCGGGTGCCACCTGTTTGAGGTGTAAGTAGTACCAGGGCCGGTCGCGTAGCAAAGCTACATCGATGACGGTCACATCGGGACGTAGTCTGTCAATATGCTGCCAGTAGAACGATCCGCTTACCCAGAAATCCCATGCCGAGGAAAAGACGACGGCATTCTGTGGAAGATTCATCAGCATGTTGTGCGTGAAGTCGTCGACCATGTGGTTGCCGGATTCATCGTTCGTCTCCCAATGGAGCGCGAGTTCTACACCAGCTCCCAGAACGGCGCATAACAAGATAACCATTGCGGCACTCTTGAAACGCTTGGCAAATTTCATTGATGCAAGTCCCCATATTCCGGCTGACAGAAGAAGCCCGACTGCGAGATACGCGAGAAGAAAGTAGGAGTCGATATCATGAATGTCGTAGTTGATCGCGTATAAGAGACAGCTGAAGAAGAGGAGCAGCAAGAAGACGATCATCCGCGCTCCGTTGCGTGCGGCTGTCCAGATGCCTACAAGTGCTGCGATCGTCAGGATGCTCATGAACTCGCCACCTAGCGAAGTCCAGAAATAGCCAAACTGTTTGCCTGCATTCGAGCCAGTGAACATCCATACTTTGTACTGCCCGCCGGTGATATGCTTGATGAAGCTATCGAAGTTCTCTGGATTGCCCCAATCCATGAGCGGCTCCGATGCGGAACGGGCTAAGAGGTAGATATATGGTATGAGTCCTAATGCAAAAGCAGGAATAAGTCGGCCAATGCGCTTGAAGCTTTCGGCATTGAAGCCGAAGCGGGCAAAGAACATGTAGAGGCATGCAGGCGCAAGAAGAACAGTTGTAAGATGATTCGCAAATGCGAGGCCGAGCGTCAACGCGAAGAGGAAGCCATCGCGTTTTGCATGTGGGTTCGCATCTTCGCGAAGCATGCGCAGGAAGAACGTGAGCACGACGGGCACGAGGAAGATATGCAGCGGATAGACTTCGATACTCGTCGCATTCGCCCACCACGTCTCGGAGAAGGCCATGATCAGGCCTGCGAAGATGCCGGCAGCGACTGCCTGCTGTTGCTTGTCGTCACCGCCTGTATTTTCAACAGCGGGCTCAACTCCCTTTTTCTTTGGCTTCTCCTTTACCTTGCTGCGAACAGCGAGCCAGTGGCAGACGATCTCATGACATAGAAAAACCACCGCCGCCGCACCCAGCGCTGAGAAAAATGCCGACATGATATTCAGGCGCAGGATCACGGAATCGGTGATCGGCAACTGCGCGAAGACATAGCCGATCAGCGTAAAGAGCGGGTAGCCGGTGGGATGTGCGATGCCGAGGGTTGCCGATACCGTCGCAAGTTCGCCGGCATCGATAAAGCCCACACCCGGTGCGAGAGTAACGAGATAAATGATGAACGAGATCAGAAAGACGAGACTGGCGCCGAAGATCGGTCTGGAGAGCAAACGCATCATACAGTATCAATACTTTCTTGTGGTTTGGCTTCGCTGACTTCGTCGACGTCCTGTATCTTTGTATCATTATCAGCGGGTAATCCATACCCGTACTCGTTGATAATCGGACGAAGGTTGTTCTTGAAATAGGAAAATAACGGGCCAAAACTAATTGCCAAGAAAATAAAAGCTATAATGAGATTCTGGTCGAACGTTTCAATTATAGAGAGGTCCGGAAAAAGATGCTCCATGGTAACTAGTAAAAAATGAAAGGTAAGCGCTCCCAGATTAATAAATGCATGGACAATGATCGACGCGAAGACGTTCGAAGTCCTGAAATAGATAATAGAGAGAATGATACCCACGACTGACGCATGAACGAAAGAAAATTTGTGAAGCAAACCAAAAATGACCGCATTCACAAAAATGCCGATGACAATCCCCTTTCGGCTAGTAAGGTAATCGAAGAAAAAACCCCTAAACCCTATTTCTTCAACTATGGGGGCGAGAACCAGAGAAGTAATGATGGCGATCTCGAGAGTATCCGATTCAAAAAACGAAAGATCGGCGATCCAATGGTAGGTTGCCTCCGGCAGGAGCGTGTAGGCAAAATATTTGACAAACACAAGCGAGCCTGCACTGAACAGCACAATAAATGGTATGATCCTGAACTCGGGAAGGAGGGTTTTTGGATCATCAATGTTGCGAAAGCGCTCTGCAAACCATCGCTTATCAGCAATATATTGCCAGGCAATGAGCCAAAGAATTACTAGATATCCTATTGTACCGAGCATTTTTTAGTATAATATCTCTAACTTTGCCAAAGGTTAAAATACAACCCGTACGGATCTTTCATATAGCATCTGCCGCCTTTTCCTTGCCATTCGACGACGGTCCAGCCAAGGGAAACGAGTTCGTTGCGGGCAGCATCGAGATCGTCGACAAATAGCTCCATGACGATGCGCAAGCCTTCGTGCTTATCGAAATAGAGAAATCTTCCGTTCTGCTGGATCTCGATGGAATGGTCGTCGATCTGCTTCGCTTCTACGCCGAGAAGTTTCGCGTAGAGTGCAGCAGCTTCGGCGAACTGCGGAAGTTCGATGGCGATGTTGGGGCTAAGTTTAAACTCCATTGGTTTTTACCACAAAGAAACGAAGAAACGAAGTTTCGCTAAGCATTCAACGCTTTTAAGGCCAGATATGCCTGCATTGCGATGCCGGTCTTCAGCGACGCCTCATCGATCGTGAAATGGTCGTTATGGATATCTGCAGTGATACCTTGCGAAATATTACGAATGCCGAGACGGTAGAACGTCCCCGGTACCTTTTCCAGGTAATACGCAAAATCTTCTGCTCCCATAAGGCGCTCAGCCTTGAATACTTTGTCACTGCCGAACAACTCACAGGCTGCGTCCTCAGCAAAGCGGGTCTTGGACGGATCGTTACTAAGAACCGGATACCCTTTATCGATGTGAACGTCGCACGACGCTCCCATCGAGGCACAGACACCTTCGACGATCTCGACGACGCGCTTATGCGCATAATCGCGCCACTCTTTCGTCATCGAACGAAGTGTGCCGACAAGCTTTACTTCCTCGGGAATAATATTCGGCGCAAAGCCTCCATGGATCGAGCCGATCGTGATCACTCCCTGACTAAACGGATCGATATTACGCGAGACAAGCGTCTGCAGCGCAATGATCACCTGCGCTGATATTACGATGGGATCGATGCCAAACTGCGGCCGCGCTCCGTGCGCCGACTTGCCTTTGATCGTGATGTACAGTTCATCTGCCGAAGCCATCATCTCGCCTTCGCAGAAACCGACGGTGCCGGCATCGTTCTGCGCGATGACATGCAGTCCGTAGATCTCGTCGACGCCATTGAGTGCGCCTTCGTCGATCATGAATGGCGCTCCGCCCGGATTCCGCTCTTCGCTTGGTTGAAAAAGAATGCGGACTTCGCCTGCGAACTGATCGCGAAGATCGGCAAGGATCATAGCAGCACCGAGGCCGATAGCCGTATGCGCATCGTGGCCGCAGGCATGCATCTTGCCGGGATTCTTCGAAGCGAACTCGAGGCCGGTGGCTTCGAGGATCGGCAGTGCATCCATATCGGCACGCAGGCCGATCGTGCGGCCACTTCCCTTCGTGCCTTTTATCGTGGCAACGACGCCGGTCCTGGCAACGCCTCGTTGCACTTCGGCGCCGACTTTCTCGAGCGTTTCGGCGACGAGCTTTGACGTCTCGTGCTCTTCGAATGCAAGTTCGGGGTTCGCGTGAATGGTACGACGAAGCCGGACAACTTCAGGGTAATGCTTATCTGCCAGCGTTAATATATCTTGTGTCACAGTATCTATGATAGAAATATGTTACTCTTGTTTCCGCACGATAAACTTCAACTCCGGCGGATCGGATGTCAGGAATTCCAACCCTTTGGGAAGATGGAATTCCGGTTTAACGCTCGTGGCAGTATCAAAGCTGAGCATATTATACGATACGCGTGCTTTGATCTCCGACGACTCAAGGTCGGAAAGCTGGTCTACTCCGCCTCGGAGCGTTACGGTCACTGTTTGCGGCATGAGCATGACATCTCTGCCCGGCGGCACGGCATCGACGGTCACCGGCACGTCGGTGAATACTTTTTCTGCAACGGCCTGTACATTGAGCTTGATCGTGATCGATGTTATGGTGCGATCAGTAATTGCCTCACGCAACGAATCGGAAAGCTCAAGCTGTTTGGTGACGGACTCACGAAGATTGCGCAGCCTCAGCACTTTCGTCGGGAAAAATCGAAGGGAGTCGAGCACTGCACTCGATCCGCTTACCGTTATATAGCCCGGAGCGATCAGCGGATCGCCAACGAGCGTAAAACCATCGGCCGGCTGCACATCGAGTCTGGGGGAGATCGGCAAGCGCTTCGTGATCTCCCGCCCGAAGATGAGTCGGATCGAGTCTGGTTGGATCTTCAACACTTTGATGTCCTGCGGCATCAGCGGCGAAGCGGAGAGTTCTTCCGTCGTAAGGTAGAGTTGCCCACTCTGTAGTGTTTGCGGATCACGGGCGGAGAGATCGACGGTAAACTTAGCGTCTTTAGTAATATCCATCAGAACAAGCTCCCACCCCGCACCCTGTAGCTTGGCATGAATGCTGGAGGGGATCTCTCCGGCAAGCGCGAGCCCTGTGGGCGGCGTCACTTCCAGCGGAATATCAGTTTCGAATTCATAGGTACCGGCCAGGTGCACATACGTCCAGAGCGTAAGCGCAAAAAAGATCGCTGCGAAGAGAATACCTAACTTTCGGGCGAGACCCAAGAGATGTAAGAGTTAAGATGTAAGATGTACGAGAGGCGAAATTACGGAGAAAGTCGCCGTTATCAATTCGGACGATGTTCGCCGGCAGGATAGGCGATCGGATTCGACGAACCGGTCGTATGCGGACGGAGGATGGCAAGGAGTTCGCCACGGTTAGCCTTGCTGATGCCACGCCCCTGGATCGGAAGGTTTGGAATGCTACGTGCGTAGCGGCGAAGCTCGTGCACGTTCCAATCTTCCATCTCGGTAACGTCAAGCTCGTGGATCTCACGAACACGTGAGGATGTACGCTCTTGCGCGGGCTCCTTAACTTCTACGGCAGCAATATTAAGCGACGAAAGCAGGAGCTTCATCGCTGTAAGATCGGGTTTAGCAAAGAACGCGGAGTTTGCTACTCCCTGAGCAACCTTAACTGTTTCAACGGCATGCTGGACTTCTGCGAGCC
>JANWLI010000150.1 GCA_025450975.1 Candidatus Kapaibacterium sp.
ACCTGATCGCATTACGCCTTGATGCTGCGCGTCATTCGTTGACCAGCGGCAGAAAGACCGTCAGTGAGATCTGCAGCGACGTTGGCTTTGAAAGCCTGGGGTCGTTTAGCTGGCTCTTCAAAAAAAATTACGGTCTTTCCCCTGATCAGTACCGTAAGAAAATCGTAGAAACTACTTCGATTAGCAATATCCGAGAAAAGAACTAGCTGCATTTTGTAGCTATATTAGATAACGAGTTCACAGGCACCTAACTTTTTTACTTTTTACTTCTATGCCAAAACCAGTACATTTTGAAATTCCGGCGGAAAATCCGGAGCGTGCTACTAAATTCTTCACCGACGTCTTCGGATGGCAGTTCAGCAGTTGGGGGGCAGATCAGGGATATTGGCTTGCAACAACCGGAGCCGAAGGCGAAATGGGCATTGATGGCGCAGTCATGAAGCGCCGGGACCCTGCCCAGCCGATCGTTAATAGTATTAACGTCGACTCTGTCGATTCGTATGCTGAGAAGATCGTTGCCGCTGGTGGACAGATCGTTGTGCCCAAGATGGTCGTGCCATCGATGGGGTATGTTGCCTACTTTAAGGACACCGAAGGTAACATCCACGGGTTATGGCAGCATGACCCAAACGCAAAATAAATTTCCGCTACTACCGCTTCTTTTCGTTCTAATTTCTTGTATCTTCGGCACTTCCGACGCCTTCGCACAGGCTGATACGCTGGATGTGATGAAGACGCCTGCCCATTTGCCGATGCAAAAACTCGCGTGGCTCGAGGGTACGTGGGAAGGCGAAGGCGATGTGCCCGGAGCCGGAAAGTATATTTCGAGAATGACGTACGTCACCGATCTCAACGGTCATATTATCCGTCACGATTATCAGGCATTCCAAAACGGGATAGTCGTTTGGCGCGATCAGGGAATGATCGCCTACAATGAAGACCGCAAAGAGTTGATCGCCGTGACGATCGGCATCGATGGAAGCTTTGGCGAAGCTGCGGGGACGATCACCGATAGCACGTACACGATCGTCGGCCACACTGCAGGGCCAACTCCGTATAAAGATTGGCGGACGATCGTAACGAAAGTCGACGATTCAACTGCCGTTACCAGGTTCGAGTATAAGAAAGACGATGCATTCGTATTCTTCAGCGAAGAAACGATGCGAAAGAAAAAGTAACAAAGTAATATGGTATGAGGGTGATCGAAAAGTCCATAACAGTCAGGGCAACGCCGGCCGAAGTTTGGGATGCATGGACTAAGAAGGAAGGTATCCGGAGTTTTTTTGCACCCGATGCTGATATCGCGTTAGTCGTCGGAGGGAAGTACGAGATCTTCTTCAATCATATGATGCCCTACGGGGATAAAGGGAGCGAAGGTTGTACGGTTCTTGACTTCACGCCGAACACCATGTTGAGTTTTACCTGGAATGCGCCGCCTTCGATTCCAGTGCTTCGTACAAACCGAGAATTCACGAAAGTAGTGATCAATCTTGTTCCGGATAATGACAAGACGAAAGTCATGCTCTCTCACTTTGTCGAGAAAACCGGCGACGACTGGGACCGGTATTACAACTACTTCAGCCAAGCCTGGGATGTCGTGCTCGGCAGGCTCTATACGCTGTTTATGACGGGTCCGGTCGATTGGGATGCCTAAGTGCTTGACTTGATGTATTTTTGTGCCATTCACAACCTCAATTCTTATGAAAAGCTTTGTAAAGTGGGCGTTGCTTATACTTATTATCAATGTCATCCTTTCGATCCTTGGCTATGTGACCATGGACGAGGAAGCGATGATGGCCGGTGACCAGGGCATTGGTCAGGTATTTTACTATCTTGGAATGCTCGCTGGCATTGTCTGCTTATTTCTCGGCATTCGCGAGAAGAAGATGTCGAATCCGTCGGAGTTTACCTTCGGAAAGGGATTTGGGGAAGGAATGCTTATCTCCGTCGTTGCAGGGCTTTTCGTTGGGATCTTTATCTTCTTCTTTTATTCCTATGTAGCTCCGGAAGTCATGGATGTGATCCGCGAGAGCAGTTACGCGAACATGGCGACTTCGGGTATGACTGCCGACCAGATCGAGCAGGCACGGCCGATGATGGATTTCTTTATCTCTCCGTCAGGCTTCCTGATCTCGATGCTGTTCATGTACATTCTTGGCGGCGCGATCCTGTCACTGATCATGGCGGCTATCGTGAATGCAACGGGCCCGAAATCGGGCGGAAATGATCCGCTTCCGGTATAAGAAATGATAAATTGTTCATAGCGAAGAAGGCAGAAGAATTTCTTCTGCCTTTTTTGTTATGCCTAGCTATGAGGAAGATATTCGCGTTTTTACTGCTCGTTACGGGGGTTAGTCTTTTTGCACAATCGACGACGCCGAACCAGAAGCGTTTTGTCGAAGTCGGCAAGAAGGTCGGCGAAGGATACAATGCCATTGATTACCGCCTGATCATCGCTGAGTTCGACCCGGAGATGAAAAAGGCACTTCCGTTCGAAGTGCTGCAGCCGCTACTCGACGAGATCCGCCGCGAGCTTGGTGCGATCACTCGTATGGGGACGCCGAAAGAGATCAATCCGAATGTTGCCACGCTCGCCGTCGAGTTCGAGCGCGGTATCCTCGATCTTGAACTTGCGATCAATCAATCGAATAAGATCAGCGGTCTCTACTTCAAGCCGTTCACGCCGCCGATCCCGGTGCCCGAGCATAATGCAACGTCGTTACGCCTGCCATTCAATGGCGAGTGGTATGTATTTTGGGGCGGCGATACGAAGGAGAAGAACTATCACGTCACCAACGTTTCGCAGCGTCATGCCTTTGATATTGTCAAGACCGATTCGTTCGGACGCCATGCGCGCACCGATGGCCGCCGTAATGAAGATTTCTATGCGTGGGAACAGCCTGTGCTCGCTCCTGCTGCGGGCACGGTCGTCGAAGCGATCGATGGCGTGCGCGATAACGACCCCGGCGTGATGAACCAGTTCTCTGCGCTTGGCAACTGTGTCGTCATACAGCATAGCGACTCCGAGTACTCAGTTCTCTCGCACTTGAGGCGGGGAAGTGTCGCAGTTAAAGCCGGAGAGAAGATCGCCAAAGGCCAGAAGATCGGCCTTTGCGGAAATTCCGGTAATTCGAGCGAGCCGCATATCCACTATCACCTCCAGAATGCGCCCATATTTCAATTTGCCACAGGCATTAAGGTCTATTTCGAGAAGGTGAAATTAAAGGGGCATCCGAACCAGAGCATCATGCCGAACGAGTACTCGCCGGAGAAGGGAAACTGGATAAGCCCGAAGGAATAAGGGCTCCCGGCGAACATTCCGGATTGCAGTGTGTTACATAAACTCATTTGTTCGTAAGCGACCGGTATGAAGCCTCTATTTAGTGTTGTTTTTGTCGTTCTAAGCTCAGTTTGGGTCTTTTCGCAGCCGCCAGTTCTTCACACGGAAACCTACCTGCGCGAGCCGGGACAGGTTGCCCGCGAACATCCGCTCGATATGGAGCGCATGAAGGTCGAAGTCTCCTTCGATGCACCTGCCGGCATTGTGAACGGCAAGGTCACCCATTATTTCAAGGTGTTGCAGGAGTCGGTCGACTCGATCTACTTCGACGCCGTGAAGATCCGCATTTCCGAAGCGAAGCTTGGCGGCAAGCCGTTACGCTTCACCTCAACAGAAACCGGCGTCTCCGTTTTTCCCGATAAATCGCTGAAGTGGGATCAGAAAGACAGCATCACGTTTGTCTATACTGCGACACCACGCCGCGGTATTTATTTCATCGGTTGGAAAGATACGCGCGACCTCCATCGCAAACAGGTCTGGACGCAGGGACAGGGCATCGACAACCGTCACTGGATCCCGATGTACGACGACGGCAACGATAAGATGATCACGGAGACCGTCGTCACCTTCAACAAAGATTATGAAGTGCTCTCGAACGGCACGAAGCTTTCGGCAAAAGAGAATAAGGACGGCACAAAGACCTGGCATTACAAGATGAAGTATCCGCATTCATCGTATCTGCTCATGCTCGGTATCGGCAAGTATGCGATCGATACGCGCAAAACAAAAGCCGGCGTGCCCGTGCATCTGTACTACTATCCCGATCAGCCGGAAAAACTTGAACCGACCTACCGCTACTCGACCGAGTGTATCGACTTCCTCGCAGAGTGGACCGGTGTTCCCTATCCGTGGGAGTCATACTCGCAGATCCCCGTCGCCGACTTTATCTATGGCGCCATGGAGAATACGACGGCAACTGTCTTCGGTGACTTCTTCCTCAACGATCAGCGTGGCTGGCTTGACCGCAGTTATGTGAACGTGAATGTTCATGAGTTGACGCATCAGTGGTATGGCGATCTTGTCACGTGCCGCGAAGGATCGCATAACTGGCTGCAGGAAAGTTTTGCAACGTTCTTCCCGAAGATCTTCGCACGGAAGTACTATGGCGAAGATTATTTCCAGTGGCAGACGCGTGGCGAACATCTTGGGCTCTTAGCTGCCAACGATGGCGATCGCTATCCTATCGTACATCCAAAGATGGGTGGCGCACGTGCCTATGGCGGCGGTTCGTCGGTGCTAGGGATGATGCAGTACACGTTTGGCGAAGAAGCGCTGCGCCGTGTGATCAATCATTATACGCGCGAACACGCGTATCAGAACGTTGAGACGAACGATCTCTACCAGTCGTTCCAGGATACCCTTGGCCTTGCGCCCGATTGGTTCTTTGATCAATGGCTCTATCGCGGCGGCTATCCGCATTATCAGGTGTCGTATCAGGATGTCACCGCCGGTTGGAAGCGTGAGACGCAGATCAAAGTCTCACAGATCCATCATGTTGACGAGCTGACGAAGCTCTTCAAGATGCCGGTCGTCCTCGAAGTTCACTATGCCGATGGTACAAAATCTTCTGTTCGCGAAATGATCTCGAAACAAACGGAAACGATCACCATCCCGAATCCGAATGCGAAGGAGATACTCTATATCCTGTTCGATCCGGGTAGCAATATCGTCAAGAAGGTGACGTTCAAAAAATCATTTGTCGAACTTCGGGGGCAGATCCTGAATGCGGAAAACATGATCGATCGTTACGACGCCATTGTCGCTCTCAAGAGCGATCCGTCTGCATGGGCAGAGAAACGGAAACTCCTGCTTGAAGCATTTGCGAAAGAGAAATTCCATGCGACCAAAAGCGAGATCATTGCGCAGCTTGCGCAGGACTCGTCCACGGAGGCACGTGCAGTCATTCGCAGAGGGATCATTGATCCTGCTGTCGAAGTTCGTATGGCGACGCTTAATGCCTTCAGGATCATCCCGCGCGACCTGTCTCCGGATTTCGAAAACCTGCTCAGAGATTCATCGTATAATATTATTGTGGCCGCACTCGACAAGTTCTTCGAGTCATTCCCGATGGATATGCCGAGATATCTGGATATCACAAAAGACCAGGTCGGTCCGGGAAAGAAAGTACGTATCAAATGGGCGGAGTATTCGTTGCTCGTCGGAAATCCGCAACCGATGAGAGAGGTAGCCGACTATGCTTCGTCATCCTACGAGTTTACGACACGACAAAATGCGATCGAAGCATTCAAGCGCATTGGCGTGCTTGACGAGCAGTTGCTCGGCCATATCACAGACGCGTATTTTAGTACGAATAATCGTCTTTCCGGTACTGCATACGGTGCGTTGGCAAAGTTTTATGAATCACCTGTCTACCGCGGGCTCATCTCGTCGTATCAACGAATGGCACCGATGGAACAGTGGCAGCGCGACATGCTTGCCAACGTCATAAAGTGATCTTGTCGTAAAAGGATGTAAAAAAAGGCACGGATACCGTGCCTTTTTTTATCACCGAACGATCACCATCGACTTCATATCGAAGCCATCCTCGGAGATCAGCTTTACCTTGTAATTTCCCGGCGGCAACGCTGCGATATCCGGATATACTTCGTAGGTACCGGAGACCTTCATCTCATCGACAAGGCGCATGATCTTCTTTCCCTGCTCATCGAAAACGATAAGCGAGACGAGTGACGGCTTATCCAGTTTGTAGCGGATCGTCACAGCGTTCTTTGCCGGATTCGGATAGATCACCTCGACGAACGTACCTTTTGGATTATAGCCTGCAAGCTCTTTGACATCCACGGTTGGCTGCGAAGAGCGATAAACAATGCCGATTGATCCGGCGTAAAGCGTATCGCCGGGAGTCATGTTCAGCGAGTACACGGCATTGTTTGTCAGGCCGCTCGATACTTGCTGCCAGGAGCCGCCGTTATTTGTCGTGCGGTACACGCCGCCGAACTGCGTGCCTGCATAGATATGACCGACAGAGTTGACGGCCAGCGACGTGACGCGCTGCGTCGTAAAATTACTGATCGATTCCGGACGCGCATATCCTGCGCTCTTCGAGCGCGCATCGCCGAAATCGTTGACCTGTGACGAGATCATTGAATCCATCGACGTAACCGATTGCGATTCGTATGGATCGTCGAGGGTCGGCGTCATTTTGTACCAGCTTGCTCCCTGATCGTAGGAGATGGTAACGCCGAAAAGTCCCATCATATAAAGATTGCCTTTCACATCGACCGTTAGGGTGTTGACTTCGACTGGAAATTCCGGCGTCCAGCGGTAGATCGGCACCCAGCTGATATCGCCATAGGCGAGTTGGTAGATCGCATACGAGCTGTCGTTACTGTAGGTGGAGAGGTAAACGTCACCGGTTGGCGATGTTAGTAACGAGCGGACGGTCTGATCGCCGGCGATGCCGGAGATGTAATGCCAGGTCTCTCCTTTATCGGTCGAAGCATAGATCGAGCCGGTTGCCGGGCTGCGTTTTTCCGTGCCGACAATAAGCAGGTTGTCGGTCGTAACGGTGACAGCGGTCAGGCGCTCACCATCGCTGATCGGTGGAAGCGAGGTCATCGGCCGCCACGAGGCGCCGTGATCGAGGCTCGAGACAATGGCATTGTCGCTTACGCCATACATGGCGCCGTCAACGCTCAGCGCAATGTGCGTTATCGAAGCAGAGGTCTGCGTATTCGATTGCTGCCATTGAACTTGCTGCGCTTGCGTATATACGGGAAAACTGATCGCCAGAAGGAGGAAGGCGGCCGAGAGATGGTGTGTTAAGCTCTTATTCATACGTTCGGTGGGAGTGTGGCCCGGGCCACTACTGGGGCTTGACACAAACCGAATGCCAGAAAAGCTGCGAAATTATTGTATTTTTACCATATGGAAGTCGCCACCATCATCGCCACCGTTATCCTTTTTAGTGTCGCAGGATTCATTTACTACGTATTCGCGAAGTACTTTGGGAAGGCGACACCCGAGCAGGCGCAGAAGATCAACGACATTCAGTTCGGCAAGACCGATGTGTCCTATATGGTCCCGACAGATGAGGAAGCGCCGCCGAACCAGATCGTCGTAGATCCGAAGACGCTCTCGCGGCCGAATGCGACCAGGTGGGAGGTAAAGTAATGTGGTTGCGACTCCTCATCTTAATTCTTATAAGTGTTTCCGTTGTTCGGGCACAGATTCCTGCGAAAGACTATTCGATAGAGATGCTTGCCGGCTGGACGGTCATGGTAAGTCCGGAATTACTCAATGAAGATAAGCAGGAAGCTGATAGTGCACTCTCACACTTACTGATCGAACTCATCGAGATCGAAGAAGTACTTCCCGACGATGCGATCGCACAACTGAAAGGAATGCCGATCTGGCTGGAGTATAAGACCAGCAATAAGGTACCGATCCAATTTCACCATTCGAAAGAATGGCTACAAAGGAATAAGTATATCCCGGAAAAGGTCAATTCAGTAGAAATTGTAGCCGATGAATATATCGATGTCCAGTATAGCGACGAATTTCGGTTAATGTCGACGATGATAGGGAGTTATTATCGTCGCGTTGTTGGCGATTCGAATGCGATCGTCCGTTATGCGTATGAAAATGCCAGGGTTCTACCGATATACAATGACGAGCATTGGGGCATCAAACTCAAAGACGCTGAAGAGTATTTTGTTGTTGCATCGCGTGCGTTCTATACCTCGAACTGGGCAGAGCCTGTCGACCGCGAAAATCTTCGCGAGGTCGATTCGGTCGGCTATGAGATGGTACGCGTACTTTGGAAGGATGGTGGGAAGGTCTATGCATTACCCGCAGAACACCGCTATGTTGAGACGGAAGTCCTTGGATGGAAACTTGCCGTCGATACGCAGCTTATCGATCGGGACACCTCCTTACTCAAGACAGCGCTTGCCTTGATCGGTAAAGAGCTTAACGAGATCAATTATAATATTCCCGCTTCTGCGCTAAAGGTAATACGCGAAGCAAAGATCTATGTTGTGAAGTTCGAAGGAGGTTCACATTCCGGAAGGTACTGGCCAAAAGCGAATACAGGCAGCAGAAGCCCCACCATCAAACGTCGCTCAGGAAATCTGGAAGTGATCGCCGGCCGGTATATCGATGCAATCCGGATCCGTCGGAAAAGTCTGTTGCTGCATGAACTTGCACATGCGTATCACGATCGGCTTGCAAGTGCTGAGCATAAACTGATCTATCAAACCTATGACCGCGCCATGAGTGAAGGATTATACCGTGGCCGCTATGCACGGACAAATTCGCATGAGTATTTTGCCGAACTTACGACCATGTACTTTGGAAAGAATACGTACTTTCCGGTCGACCGCTTCGACCTCCGCGGTTACGACCCAAAAGGCTACCGCATGATCGAGAATCTGTGGGGAGTGGAGGCAAAATAAAAAGGCGCTAAAGAGCGCCTTAATATTCGGAGATTAGTTGTCATTACGCCTTCGGGCCGGCTGCCTTGATCTCAGCGGACGATTCGGACTCGTACTTCTTGAAGTTCTCGACGAACTTCTGTGCGAGTTCTTTGGCGTCGCGGTCGTAGGCGAACTTGTCGCTCCAGGTATCGCGCGGATTGAGCACTTCGCTCGGAACACCCGGTACTGTCTTCGGAACGTGGAGGCCGAAATGCGGATCGACCCAGGTATCGACATGATCGAGTTCGCCGGCAAGTGCTGCGTTGACCATTGCACGGGTATGCGGAAGATGCATGCGTTTGCCGATGCCGTATGGGCCGCCGGTCCAACCGGTATTGACGAACCAGATGTTCGCGCCATGCTGATCGATCTTCTTACCGAGCAGATCGGCATAGACGTGCGGATGATGCACCATGAACGGCGCACCGAAGCATGTCGAGAAGTTCGGCTCGGGCTCGGTCACACCGCGTTCCGTCCCGGCAAGCTTTGCCGTGTAACCGGAGATGAAGTGATACATTGCCTGCTCTTTGGTGAGCTTCGAGATCGGCGGCAGAACGCCGAATGCATCGGCTGTTAGGAACACGATATTCTTCGGATGTCCGCCAACAGACGGGAACACTGCATTATCGATATGCTCGAGCGGATACGCAGCGCGCGTATTCTCGGTCTTTGAGCCATCGTTGTAATCCGGTGTGCCATCAGCTGTGAGTACAACGTTTTCAAGGACTGCGCCGCGGCGGATCGCATTCCAGATCTGCGGCTCGTTCTCTTTCGAAAGTTTAATACACTTTGCATAGCAGCCGCCTTCGAAGTTGAAGACGCCTGCGTTGCTCCAGCCGTGCTCGTCGTCGCCGATGAGTCTGCGCTGGGGATCGGCAGAGAGTGTCGTCTTGCCGGTGCCGGAAAGTCCGAAGAAGAGCGCTGTATCGCCTTTGGGTCCGATGTTTGCCGAGCAGTGCATCGGCATGACGCCTTTAAGCGGCAGCAGGTAGTTGAGTGTCGTAAAGATCGACTTCTTCATCTCGCCGGCATACTGTGTGCCGCCGATAAGAATGAGGCCTTTCTCGATATTGAGAATGATGAAGGTCTCGGAGTTCGTGCCATCTTGCGTCGGATCGGCTTTGACCGACGGAATATCGATGACGGTGAACTGCGGGCGGTGCTCGGCAAGCTCCGACTGTGACGGACGGATGAACAGATCGCGGCAGAAAAGATTATGCCATGCATACTCGTTGATCACGCGCACCGGAAGACGGTAGGTCGGATCTGCGCCTGCGAAAAGATCTGCAACGAAGAGTTCTTTCTCGTTCATCGCAGCTTTCATCTTGTTGTAGAGCTTTTCGAAATTCTCCTGGCTGATATCACGGTTAACCGTGCCCCACCATACATTCTTTTCGCTCTCGGAATGGCGGGCGATAAACTTGTCTTTCGGCGAACGGCCGGTGAACTTACCGGTCTCAACGACAAAGGCTTCGTTGGCGGCGAGCTTGCCTTCACCGCGCGATAGCGCTTCGGCATAGAGCTCCTCGGTACCGAGGTTAAAATGGATCTTGTTGTGCGATACGCCGTGTTCGGCAAGGATAGATGATAATTGGCTTTCAGTGCTCATTTTTCGCTTTTCAAATAATATCAGAGCGGGTTATAACATTGCGGTAATAATTCTTGCTCCGTAAATCTTACTTCTCCCATAAAACTCGAAAACGCGATGTTTTTACGGGTTGATGAAAGTGCCGTTTTCTCACTAATTATAATAATTCTAAGCAGTTACATCTCATGCCCGCCATTACTGCAGTGCAGCGCTTGCTTAGAACCTGCCGCGAATGCCGGCGAGAATGCTGCGCGGATGCTCGTTGTAGCCCGTCCAGAAATCGCCGGCGGCGTTGAAGATGTTCTCGATCCGTCCGAAGAGGCTGATATTCTCCGAGAGTCCGAACGATGCTTCGCCGTTGAGAAGCGAGATGCTCTTATCGGGTCGTGCAAGGTGAATAAATTCTACGACGGGCGTGAATGTCGGGGCGAGCGCCTTCATCCGATAGGTGATCGATGCGTTCATCGTCGGTGCGAACGGCATGCTACGCTCTTCGTTGGAGATCGTTGCCGATGCGAAGATGACCGATGCGTTAAGCTCATCGCCTTTAAAGAGCAGGAACGTCGCCTTCGCCTCAGCTTCAAATCTGCGGGTATCTTTCGGTGTTGCAGCGAATGCTCTTGCCCCAGCCGTAGTATCGGGCAGCATCTCGAAGACCGGTTCGTCTTCGCTCATGATGTAGCGTACCTCCACACCCAGGCGCTCGACGAGCGACACAGTATACTCAATGTTCGCAGCAATGCGCAGTGGTTCGAGGACGACTCTGCGCGGATCGCCGGTGCCGAACATTGAGTCGGCCAGTATCGGTGAGTAGAACAAGTTTGTCTTTGTCAGATCGGCAAGCGTCGAAAGCCGGTAGGTTCGTGCAACAGAGGCGGAAAGCACGAGGAATGGGTTTTGCTGCCAGCGCAGGAATGCATGTGGAGAAAATCCACCGCCGGAGCGGACCACATCGTTGGTGAACGCATACGCAAGACCGCCGCCGATCTTGAAGTTATCTTCGGTGACGAATCCGAATGTTGCGCCGAGCATAGCCAGCGATGCCGAAGATCGTGGTGTTACGTCGATCTCATCGGCAGCGCGGAAGCTGGCATTGAAGCCATAGAGGTACGGACGCTCTTCATGTGCAAGATCAAGGGATAGCTCAGTGGTCGTTTCACCAAGCGTGCCCATCACTTCGTCGGAAAGGAAGTTTACTCTTCCATCGGTTGCAAGCCGCAGCTCGGCGAGTTCACCGACACGATAGGAAGCGCCAAGTTGAGTATTTGACAGCGTATGATTCCCACTATAGACGAGCGCTGGCATAAGCCGGTCCGTACGGGCATGCGAGAGGTCGAGGTGCAGTTGCGGGATTAATACGTCCGGCCGTTGATCGGGCACAGAAAAGAAATGCTCGTAGCTCGCGCCAAGGAAAAAGAGGTTGCGCACCGCATGAGCATCATCGAGATTGCTTTGTAAGGCGACTTCCGCTCTGAGGTTCTTGATCGGATACGCGATGGCACTGATCGACGGCAATGAAACGGTACCGGCTCCTGCATTAAACAGCAGCCACGTCGGCTTTTCCTGCGCGATCGGACGCGTGAGAGGCAGCGATTCGTTTGCTGTCAGGCGCTCGCGTTCGACAGTTTCCATTTTTTGGGGGAGTGTCGAGTCGAATGGAATTGTGCGACGACGCGTGTCAATGAGAATCGAGAGCGGAAATACGAATCGCGGTCCGGCGGCAGTAAGTCTATACTCTGGCAATTCGGCGATGTGTTCGTCGAGCCATTCTTTATGCGAGATGGAGACGGCCGAGTCGACCATGATGATGGCTGAATCCTGGACCATCGTCGAGTCGAGCTCCTGCAGTGATGTGTTGCGGATGCTTTCAGCGATGCGTGTTTTTGCTTTGAGGGTATCGCTGAAGGTCATGATGCGGCCTGACGATCCCTTGCGGAGTTTCATCTCACGCTCAAGCGAGGGCGGGAGGCGGCGTGTGCCGTTCTGCGCGAGCAGTTCGCCGCCAACAAGAAGAAGTGCTATGATCGCAGTTAAGTATCTCATCGTTTCCCCTTCTTCTTTTTCGGTGAGATCTTCTCGATCAACTGTTCTGCCTGTAAACGGTATTGTCTGGAGAGGCCGCGCTTAGCGAGTAATTCCTGTGCTACGATGCGGGTACTCCGCTTATCGCCGAGCGCATAGTGCATCTCTGCCGAGCCTGCAAGCGATCGGCCGAGTTGGTCGTTCGTGATCGTGTTCTCCTTACGGGCCTTGTCATATTCGGTTAATGCTTTCTTCCACTGCCCCTGCTTCCGGTGCATGCTTGCAAGCTTCAGTCGTGCTTCGCCTCCGGCTCGTTCGCCTTTACGCGCAGTTGCAATGGTTTCGAGACGAGACACTGCCTCGGATGTGCGATCGTTTTCGAGAAGGATCTCTACAACTTCAAGCTGCGCATTCGTCCCGGCAGATGTTTCGATGAGGTAGCGTGAGGTCAGATCGGAGTAAATTTTGATCGCCGAATCGGGCAGCGTAAGTGTATTGCGAACAAAGGCGCCATACTCAGCCATGGCGAGTGGCGCCGCATCGCTTGAATAAAATTTCCAATCGTAGGCTTGCGTGTAGAAGCGGGCAGCTGCATCGTTATTCTGGCGCTTGACTTCAGTGCGCGCTAATTGTAAATATGAGTACGGAGCCGCATCCGATTCCGGATATGTTGCGATCACATATTGGTATTGCGAGACACTGTTATCCAGATCGCCGGCTGCGCCATACGCTTTGCCGAGTGTATAGTTCGCATTTGGGATAAACGGGTCTTGAGGGAAATCAGCAATGAACGTCTTCATTGTCGTCACAGCGCTTTGTGGCTTTGCCGATTCGAGCTGAAGTTCTGCCTTGCGAATCGTTAATCGTGAGCGCGTGGTTGCCGAGATCTCTTTGCCATCAAGATAGCGGTTGATGATCTCAAGGGCATCGTCAAACTTCTTCGTGCGTGCAAGGAGTTCGATCGCATTGAAGAGCGACGGTTCAAATTCCTCCGAGCCGGCATAGGTAGTAAGGATGCGTCTATATGTTTGCAGGCCTGCTGCGTCGTTGCCGTTGCGCTCATGTTCTTCTGCCAGCAGTAAGGCTCCTTTCGAAGCGAATGGAGACGCAGGAAAATCCTTCTCCAGTTGCGTAATGGCATTGCGTGCGCGGTCATCAAGTTTGATCGCATAAGCCGCTAATGCAAGGTTGTAGTAGGCACGGTCGAGCAGGTCCGAGGTTGGGAGCTTGGTAATGATATGGTTGAATGCGTTGATCGCTGAACGCGAGCTATCGCTTTTGAGTCGCGAAACACCAAGCTGATACATAGCCCGCGATTCGAGGAAGACATTGAAGGTCGGCCTGTCGACAGCTTTGTTGTAGATCGCAAGTGCCTGCGGGAGATTACCAAGTGCGTACAGCGCATCGCCCTGACGTGAGAGGGCATCATACGCATAACGTGTGATCGTATCTTTCTTGACGACGTCTGCAAATGCAGTTGCTGCTCGTTGAAATGCTCCCTGGCGCAGCAGTGTCCAGGCATACGTATACTGTGCATCGATAAAGCGTTCGGAGTTGGGATACTCACGTAGTAGCCGGTCGAACGTTTGACTTGCAGGTTGCATGCTGTCGGCTCGGTAATACGCTCGGCCGAGCCAGAAGAGTGCTTCGTCGTTTGCGATCGTATTCTGGTCGGCGTGTTGGAGATATGTCTCTAACGCTGAAGAAGCACGATGCCACGAACCGAGCGGGATAAGTGAAAGGCCAAGTTCAAGCTGCGCGCGGGAGCGAAGTGCAACATCGGTTTCGGGAAGATGCTGCAGTGCAAACTCCAGATACTCGGCCGCACGTGCATAACTTGCACGACGATAGTAAATATCACCAAGGAGCAGTGAGGCGTAAGCGCCGATTGCCGTGCGCCGCATCGCGAGCGGCTCAAGGAGCACTTCGGCCTGATACATGCGTGAGTTCTGGAATTCGACGAGGGCCTGATAGAAACTCGAACGCTCCGAATACACAATATTCTTATTCTGCGAAAGTTCGCTGAGCAGCTTCAATGCCTTCTGTGACTGTCCCGCTCGCGCGTAGGCAATGCCGGCATAGTAACGGGCACGTGGAGGGAAGTCGTTAAAGTAGAGTTGCTGCAGCTGCATGTCGAGCAGGTTCATCTGTGTTATCGGCTGCTCGTCGCCGGTTGGCAGGATGTCTTCGTAGAAGGGGTCTGCGTAACGGCGTGATGTACGTGCCGAAGGTTGTGCTGTTATACGCTGCGCCGAATCGCGCAGGGCGATGGCGAAGAAGAGGTCGGCGCTTTTTGCGTACTCTGCCTTGCGGAAGTATGTCCAGGCTTTTTCGAATTCGAGGCCGTCGCGATAGTATGCACGCTCGCCGGTAACGAAGCCAGAGTCTTTCGTCGTGGCGATATATTGAATGCCACGATCAAACGCAGCAATAGCTGCGTCAAAACGTTTTTGTTCGGTGAACGTACTGCCTTCGATGAGTGCGATGCGCGCAGGCGTTGATGCCAGGACAAACAGCTTCTCATTCTCTTTGCCCGGCGGCATTTCAAATTCGAAGTACCAAGCCGAAGGATCCTGATTGCCGGAAAGCACTTCCTGAAATGGCGAGGAGATCACATCGCCGACAACAGGCGACGAAGTCGTTCTCGCAGCAAAGATCTTCTTGCTGCGTTCAAGCTCGGTAAGTGCGCTGTCGAGCCGTGCCATGCGGTAGAGCAGCGCTGCTCTGCGGAGCGAGGCTTCGAGCGCCAGCGGATTGTTCGGCGTCGTTGCCAAATTTTCATAGGCAGCCAATGTCGTCTCATAATTACCGAGGCGGTCGCCGATCTCGGCAATGCGGAGTAGTGCGAGTTGGCGGATCTCGCCTTTGTAGCTTGTGCCGATGGCCTTATCATAATGGAAGAGGGCCTGCCCGAACTCCGAGTGCAACCTTGCACATTCGCCGCGCCAGAAGTAGAGCTCGGTGCGAAGCTCGGCCTGGCGGATGAAGGCCTGATCTTCTATCGCATTGAGGTAGCTGCAGGCGACGACGAGCTTCTCGGCATTGAGCTTGGGGTCGGATAAGATCTCCAGAGCGAGCAGGAATTTCGAGCTGGCATCGACGAACGAGTTTTCCTGCCATTTTTCCATGGCTGCGACGAGGATATTCTGTGCGCGATGCGAGCGGCCTTGCACATAGTCTGAAAGCGATGCGTAGAGCGGACTCGTCGTTCTCGGAGAAATGAGAACACGGTTGACCGCAACGCCGAGCGTATCCTGCGCTGAGAGGATTCGGCAACAAACGAGTAAACAGAGTATGAGGAGGCGTCGATGAAGCTTTGTCGGCGTCAAAATTTCGTTGTCAGGTACAGTATAAGAGAAACACAAATTTACGGCCTAGGGCCGGAGGTGGGCAATAATATCGTGTACGTGATGTAACGTAATTGTTGCATCCGGAGGTGCCTGCTCGTGATCATTTATTAGGAAGGCCGTTTTTGTGCCGGCTCGTGTGCCGGCTTCGATGTCGGTCGGGGAGTCGCCGATCATCCAGCTTTGCGAGAGATCGATATCAAATTTACGTGCCGCTTCAAAGAGCATTTCCGGCGATGGCTTGCGGCGTGCGGAGTCGTTGGTCGCATCGGTACAGCTAATGATGTCGTCGAAGGTGACGCCATCGTGGAGCAGGTGTTCTTGCAGTTGGCTGTGTATCAGATCGAGGTCAGCTTCCGACATTATGCCGGTGCCGACGCCACGCTGATTGGTAATAATGATGGCGAGGTAGCCAAGGTCCTTGACATCGCGGAGGGTTTCGGCAACACCGGGAAGCCATTCGAACTCGTCCCACGTCGTTACGTAGCCGCCGACGATGCGCTTATTTACGACTCCGTCGCGATCAAAAAAAACTGCTTTCGTCATTAGTAGGCGTTCTTGTCGCCGCGGATCATGCGAGCGATCGTCAGGAAGATGATCTTCACATCGAAGAAGAACGACCAGTTCTCGATATAATAGGTATCGAAGCGGACGCGGTCGCGCATCTTTTCCGGCGTTTCCGTTGCGCCGCGCAGACCGTTGACCTGCGCCCAACCTGTCACGCCCGGATTCACCAAGTGCCGCACCATATAGCTGCCGATTACTTTGCGGTAATCTTCGGTATGTTCGACCATATGCGGACGCGGGCCGACGACAGACATCTCGCCGCGGATCACATTCCAGAACTGCGGCAACTCATCGAGGTTTGTGCGGCGCAGGATCTTGCCGATGCCCGTCAGGCGCGGATCGCCACGCATTGCCTGCATCGGGTCGGAGACCGTGCTGTTTGCATGACGCATCGTACGAAACTTGTAGCAGTAGAACGGCTTACCGGAAAGTCCAGTCCGCAACTGACGGAAAAATACGGGCCCCCTTGAGGTAATCAGGATGATCGGTGCTACAACAATAAAGACGATGGGCAGTACGATGAGGAGCACGAGGACGCTGAATATAATGTCGAAGGCGCGCTTGAAGAAGGCGCTTGCCGGTTTTTCGAGCGGCGTCTCGCGGACGCGTACTAACGAGAATTCGCCGACTTCTGCGATCACGCGCTTGCCTTCGAGTGCTGCGTAGTCGTTCGGAATGACGCTGACTCGAATAAACTTGTCTTCACAGCGTGCGATCAGGTCACCGAGGCGTTCTTCGCTTGTCTTCGGAAGCGCTATGATGACTTCATCGATCTTTTGCTCCGATGTTACCTTGTCGAGATCGCCAAGTGTCCCGAGGATCATGGGGCGTACGTTGCTTGTCACGCCGTTATCATCGAGGAAGCCGATGACGCGGTACCCCATCGTCGGATTTGTCTTCACATTATGATAGAAGCGCTCGCCGACTCTTCCTGCACCGATGACGAGCACATCCGACGAGCTGCCACCGATGCTGAAGTTCGATCCGAAGATGAGGCGGCTCATGACAAGCAGGCTGCTTGCGATCGTGGCGAAGTATAAGAGGAAGAGGCGCGAGTAGTTGAGACCGCCCTGCATGACGATGAAGATCATCGTAGTGCCGAGCATGAAGAGCACGATCTTCGAAAGCAGCGACCACTCGGAGCGGTTCTGCGACCGTGAACGAACGACGTACGAGCCGATGAGCCAGCCGAGAGTTGCGATCACCTCAAGGCCAATGTAACGGCTTGCCGGCGCCCACGGAATTGTATCGGCTGCCGTGTAGAGTGCCATATTGAAGCGCGCGAAATAGCCGAGGTTGAACGCAAGGTTCAGCACGAAGAGGTCGAGCAAGATAAAAAATATCTTCCGGTATGTCGCGGTCTGCTGCATGGAGGTTATACGGCAGTAGCGAGCACCCGTTCGGGCTCGTAGAAGAAATCAGGTGCAACAGAGCGAATGTGTTTGTCGCAATCGCGGAAGATTCGCTCCCAGGAATACTGCTCCTCGACAAGTGTCCGTCCGCGCTCGGCAATACCGGAGCGCAGGGCGTCGTCACGCAGCAGCTCGAGAGCTGCGTTAGCAAGTTCTTCGTCGGAGTTGCGGATGAGACAGTTCTTCGAATCGGCAAGTCCGGCAATACCCGATGCGCCGACATTTGTCGTTACGACCGCAGCACCAAGTGCAAGTGCTTCGAGCAGCTTATTCTGGATACCGGCGCCGATCTCCTGCGGATGCATAAATACTTTCGCGCGCTGGTAGAATGGTTTGATGTCTGCGACATTTGCATGTAACTCCGCGCCCGGCGTGTTGGCGATGAGCTTCTTCAGCTCCCGTGTCGGCTTGTTGCCGGCAATGACCAGCTTCGTCGACGGCGACATCTTCCGGACGAGCGGAAAGATCTTCGTCACGATGCGCTCGGCCATCAGGCGATTGTGGTACACCGACAGCTCGCCGATAAAGACGATGGCATCGTCGCGCTTTCCGGCATGAAACTCGTAGAGGTCAAGATCGACGCCATTACTCATGATGCCGGTATTGATCATGGGATCGAGCTCGAGCGTGCGGTCCTCGTCGGGCGAGGCGACGAACGTGACGAGATCGAACTTCCGCATCAGTTCGGGTTCAGCGGTTACAAGCTTCTTGCGATCGCTTGCGCGAACGAAGTAATCGGGCGTGAACGAAAACTTTTGCGACGAGCGCTCCTGTGCGAGGACGCGTGAATCTTCGGCGACGAGGATCTTCGGCGTTCCGCGCAGATCTTTCGAGTGAATACCCGTGCGCGCGAAGAACGAAACGATAAGATCATAGCGGCGGCGCTTGAGGGCGAGGTCGACGGCGCGGCGCATATCCGGCGAGTCGTACCATGCGTACTCGATCGGCTGGCGTGTGAAGAGCGACTTCACGACACGCATCCACGCACTTCCACGATGGAAGGGAACGACGGTAACGTCGTTACAGAGTTTGCAGATCTCGGTAAGGTTGGTGCCGTGGCCGGAATCCCATTCGTCAAGGGCGATAAGATCGACGTCGGCTGTTTCGGATAAGTGACGAAGTAGATGGTAGCCTTTAAGGCGGTCTCCTCCAATAAGCGGATACGGGAATCGCGGCGTCAGATAGAGGATCCTCTTTCGCTCTTTCGTGTGTGAAGACAACTTGTTCGCGCTCCGAAACGGTAATGGCATCAAGACTTGAAACGGTCTCATATTGTTGTTCCCTGGCTTCCTCTATATAAGTACCTTTAACGTTCTAGTCGTTTCGGTCAATAGAGAATGCCTAAGTTCAGAATGAAGAGTTAACTACCGTAGCAAGTTTTTGTGGCCTGGTAATCCTAAATGAAGTAATACGTTTGTACCGGCGAGAGCGCCTAATGCGAGCGCGTTCGTAACGGTGCAAATATAATAGGTTCGTATAACACTGTTACATGAGGCAAGGTTTATTGCCCTAATCTGAGCGACTACAAACATACGCATATAATACTAAGTTGCAGTATTTATTTGTAATATTTAAGATTTAGCGACCTTCTTCATCCCTAAAATATAGCATATATGTGCTTCGATGCATCATAGCGACCTTAGCGCTCGACCTTTGAGCCCTTTGCGTTAAATTGTATCTGTACGAGGCAATTTAACGCAAAGGACGCAAAGTGTGTTGAACTTCCTTCAATGATCGTCACCACCGAATCGATCGTATTACGGACGCGCAAGCAGGGCGATAGCTCGCGGATCGTTACGCTCTACACGAAAGATTTCGGGAAGCTCAATGTCATTGCAAAAGGCGCTCGCGAGATGCGTTCGCCGTTCGCCTCGGCGCTGCAGCTCTTCAATCATCTTTCCGTCGTCTTCTATAAGAAGGAGAATCGCGACCTTTACCTCCTCTCCAAAGCCGAGACGGTCACAAAGATGACGGGCATTCAGCTAAGCATGGAGCAGCTCACTGCTGCCTCGAAGATCGTCGACCTTGTGCAGCGCACCATGCACGATGAGCAGCCGGATGCGAAGCTCTTCGAGTTATTAGTCAAGTCACTCCATCATATTGCAGAAGATCCGCCGCAGCTTGCTCCTGTCGTTGCATCGTACTTCTTCTATCACTTCGCAGCGCATGAAGGATTTGCCATCCAACTGCCGGAAGAGATGGAAGGCGACAGGTTCATCCTCAATATTCAGACGGGGGAGATCTTCGAAGCGAACCTCTCAGCCGGATCGGTCGATCACCGGCTTGTCCTCGTCTCCGCCAAGGCGCTCGTCGTGCTCCGGACCTTCGGCCGGAACGCCATTCCTACTGGGCCGACAGCCATGGATCTGGTCGTCACCGACGAAGTCGCAACGATCCTTGACAAATTCCTCAGGGTACATATCGATACCTTCCGCGGGCAGAAAGTCGGTTGAAAATCTGCTAACTTATTTAATTTTATCAA
>JANWLI010000151.1 GCA_025450975.1 Candidatus Kapaibacterium sp.
GAGTGAAAGAGTTGTGTCAGCTCACCCATTTCGATACTACATTTCTTAGTCGTTATCCTTCCGAGCTTTCCGGCGGTCAGCGGCAGCGTGTGAGTCTGATGCGCGCGCTGATGATGGATCCCGATATTCTGCTGCTTGACGAGCCGTTTGCTGCGCTCGATCCGATGGTGCGTTCGCAACTGCAGGCCGATCTGAAAGTGGTCTTTGCAAAACTGAAGAAGACCGTTGTCATGGTGACGCACGATCTTCCCGAAGCTGCGTACTTTGCCGATACGATCGTGCTGATGAATAACGGTGCGATCGTGCAGACGGGCAACATCGAC
Organism: Candidatus Kapaibacterium sp.; assembly: GCA_025450975.1. Lineage (GTDB taxonomy): Bacteria > Bacteroidota > Ignavibacteria > Palsa-1295 > Palsa-1295 > JANWLI01. Next base: position 324 of record JANWLI010000151.1, read on the forward strand.
GCATTCCGCCAGCGGCCGGAAAATGAATTTGTCTCATCGTTCATTGCTGCGCAGCGAGTGCTGACTTCCGTATGAAGCTACTCCTGCTACTCTTCATTATATATAGTGCTGCAGCGGGCGCGCAGGAGATCGTTGTCTCCTCGAAAACTTTTACTGAATCGTATGTGCTCGGCGAAGTGATCAAGCGTGCGGCGCAGGAGCGCGGCCTTGAGGTTACACACAAGCAGGGAATCGGCGGGACGATCATTTTGTGGCAGGCACTGACAAGCGGGGGGATCAGTGCGTACCCGGAGTATACCGGTACGATCGCCGAGGAGATCCTGAAAGATCCGACTGCGACGACGATCGAGGCAATCCGCGCCAAGCTTGCGCCCTTCGGGATGACGATCACGAAGCCGCTCGGCTTTAATAACACGTATGCGCTTGCGATGCGCCGCGCGATAGCCGAGTCGCATGAAATCACATCGATCTCCGATCTTGCAAAGCATACGGATCTTGTCGTTGGCGTGACGCATGAGTTTCTCGGCCGCGCCGATGGATGGAAGCCGCTTGCAAAGGCGTACGGACTCGAAGCGCTGGAAGTTCGTGGTATCAATCACTCGCTTGGCTACAGTGCGTTAGCATCGGGCGATATTGATGTGATGGATGCGTACTCGACCGATGCGAAGATCGCCGAAAATGATCTGGTTATTCTCAAAGACGACCGCTCATTCTTCCCTCGCTACGATGCAGTCGTTCTCTATAGTATGAAAGCGGATTCGCGATTCATTGAAGTGCTGCAATCGCTTGAAGGGAAGATCGGCGAAGCGAAGATGATCGAGCTTAATGCCGAGGCTGAGCGAACGGCTGATTACACGAAAGCGGCATCGCTTCTTTTTACTTCATCTCCTGCTCAGGAATCCGAAGGGCTAGTTGAGCGAACATTCCACCGCGTTGCGCGACATCTGCAGCTTGTCTTCATGTCGTTACTGTTTGCTGTGATCGTCGGCATTCCTCTCGGCATTCTTGCATTCAAGAGCAAGTCGTTTGGCGCAGTTATTCTTGCGGCGACCGGTATTGTGCAGACGATTCCTTCACTTGCACTATTGGCGCTGCTGGTTGCGATCCCGTTTTTTGGGATTAGTACGGCGACGGCGGTCATTGCGCTCTTCCTATATAGTCTGCTTCCCATTGTGCGTTCGACGGCCTCAGGGCTTGAGAGTATTTCGTTGTCGCTGCGCGAATCGGCCGAGGCGCTGGGGCTTCCGCCGCCGGTGCGGATGCGGAAGATCTATTTGCCGCTGGCGAGCCGGTCGATCCTCTCCGGGGTGAAGACGAGCGCCGTTATTAATGTTGGGACGGCGACGCTGGCAGCGCTGATCGGGGCCGGAGGTCTTGGTGAGCCTATTATCAGCGGATTAAATCTGAACGACACGGCCACGATCCTCGAAGGGGCGGTCCCGGCGGCGGGTTTGGCGCTTGTGGTCGAGGCACTCTTCCTGTGGGCAGACCGTATATTTATACCCAAGGGCTTGCGAATCTAATGGCGGATCGTACCGTAGGCGTACATCCAAATACATACTTTCTCCGTATTTCTCTACTATGACAGTTGACAGATCAAAGCTGCGAAAGCGCTTTGAAGATATCCGCTCCCTCACCGAACTCCTTTGCGCTCCGCTCGCGATCGAAGATCATGTCGTGCAGCCGATCGAAGATGTGAGTCCGCCGAAATGGCATCTTGCGCATACGACGTGGTTCTTCGAGAAGGTGATCCTGGAGAAATTCGAGAAGAACTACACGCCGTACGATCCGACCTATCATTTTCTATTCAACTCGTACTACCAGTCGTTCGGCGAACGCTGGCAGCGACAGGAGCGCGGAGTGCTATCGCGCCCGACGGTGAGTGAAGTGTTGGCATTTCGTGCTGCGATCAACGAGCGGATGATGCGACTGCTCGATACATGTTCGGAGAGCGATCTTGCCGAAGTTGCGCGGCTCGCGACGATCGGGCTCAACCACGAGCAGCAGCATCAGGAGTTACTGGTTACCGATATTAAGTACATCTTCGCGAATAATCCGCTGATGCCGGTGTACCGGTCCGAAGTCGACCGCGATACGCGTCCGCCGAAGAAGGCGGAGATGAAGCAGATCAGTGGCGGTGTGATGTGCGTCGGCTACGAAGGCGATGCATTCGCCTGGGATAATGAGAAGCCGGTGCATCGTGTATATATCGATGATTTTCTGATTTCCGATTCGCTCGTGACCTGCGGCGAGTATATGGAGTTCATGCGCGACGGTGGCTACACGAATTTCCGTCACTGGCTCGCCGATGGCTGGGATCATGTGCAGACGGAAGGTTGGCGTGCGCCACTATACTGGACGGATCGCAACGGGAAGTGGCAGATGATGACGCTCTTGGGTTTGCGCGATATCGATCCGAATGAACCGGTTGCGCATATCAGTTATTTCGAAGCCGATGCCTTTGCGCATTGGGCGGGGAAGCGGCTTCCGTCGGAAGCTGAGTGGGAAGTTGCTGCGCGCAGCCTCAACACCGGTCTTGAGCATGCGAACCTTCTCGACGATAAATTTTTTCATCCGATGCCGAATAAAGATTCGTTTCTCGGCAACGTGTGGGTCTGGACTTCCTCGTCGTATTCGCCGTATCCGGGCTTTATTCCGGAAGCAGGCGAACTCGCCGAGTATAACGGTAAGTTTATGAGCGGCCAGATGATCTTGCGCGGCGGCTCCTGCGCAACTCCCCGCGATCATATTCGCCTGACGTACCGTAATTTCTTTCAACCCGAGAAACGATGGCAGTTTTCGGGCATTCGTTTGGCAGACAATTTGCATAAGTAATTACCATGCACGACGCAACGCGCGATATTTCCGCCTATGAAGAAATCTCCCTCGTCGAAGAGTTTGCAGCCGATGTGCTGCAGGGACTTTCCTTGCCCAAAAAATATCTCCCGCCGAAATACTTTTACGATGGCCGCGGCTCGAAATTGTTCGAGGCCATCTGCCTGACTCCCGAATACTACGTAACACGCACCGAGCATAACATCCTGTGCCGCAATGCCGACAGCATCGTTGCGAAGTTGCCGAAGGATGCCTCGCTTGTCGAATTTGGCAGCGGCAATTCCAGCAAGACGCGACTGCTGATCGAAGCGCTGCTGCGCAGAAGCCGATCGCTGAAGTATCATCCGATCGATATTTCTTCGTCGGCGTTGGCATCGAGTGCAAGTGAGCTGCTGCAGCATTATCCATCGCTTGAAGTGCGGACGATCCATGCCGAGTATTTCGATGGGATGGAAAGTCTGTCGACGATCACGAAAGGTCCGAAGCTGATTCTCTTTCTCGGATCGAATATCGGCAACTTCGAACCGGCGGAGGCTGTAAATTTTCTACGCGAGATCCGTACGCGCATGAATCCCGAGGACCGGTTGCTTGTCGGCGTCGATATGGTCAAAGATCTTGCCGTTCTCGAAGCTGCATACAATGATGCAGAAGGTGTGACTGCCGAGTTCAATCTCAATTTGCTGCGTCGGATTAACTGTGAGCTTGACGGCAATTTCGATCTCGATGCTTTCCGGCATCTGGCGCTCTTCAATCCGGCGAAGAGCCGCATTGAAATGCATCTCGAGAGTTTAGTGGATCAGACCGTCAGCATCAAGTCAATTGACAAGGAGTTTATGTTTGCCAGAGGCGAGACGATCCACACGGAGAACTCGTACAAGTATACCGAGGATAAGCTTGCTGGCTTATTCGTAGATGCGGGGTTGGAGCGGAGCGAGCAGTGGAGTGATGAGCACCGCTACTTCACGGTCAATCTGTTATCGCCGAAGCGTTAATCGAGGACGATCTTTTTTGTGATTCGCGTCTGCTCGAGGACGGGGACGATCGGAATCGTATCCATCGCAGCGCAGCCTTCAATATCTTTCTCGTAGCCGATCGAGATCAGGTGCTTACCGTGATCGCTTGCCTTCATTGCGCCGACCAGATCCTTATGATACTCATTCCACAGCGATGTTGCAACGCGCACCGTATCGGATAGCTTGATTTCCAAACCAGTTGCTGCCAGACGTTCGACAAGGAGTCCTGCGCAGAGCGCATCTTCCAACGAAAAATCTCCTTCGCGGCCGCTGCAGAGAATTGCGAGTCCTTCGTGTTCGATGTTTGGAATTGCCTTGATCGCAAGTGCGACGGCGCTGATGTTGGCGAAGGCTGCGATGTAGCAGCGCTTGGCGTATCTGGCTTTGACGAGTGTCGGAGCGCCGTTCGTTGTCATGAGGATGAGCGACTTGCCTTCGACGATCTCTGCGGTATACTCCGATGGCGAGTTACCGAGCTTGCCGCCGGCGATCGGGAGTCCGCCGCGTTCGCCGCACAGGAGCGATGTTGTCGAGAACAGGCTACCGGCGATGCGCATTGCCTGGTCGGCGTTGCCGACGGGGATGATCTCCTTGGCGCCGGCTGCCATTGCTGCGATGATCGTCGTGGTTGCGCGCAGGACATCGATGACGACGACGTTCGCGTCGCGCAGTGCAAGTTCATCGATCGACGATGTGTGGTAGTAAATGCGTATGTTCAAGAGAGCGCGCTTCTAGACTTTCACGTCGGCGTGGACCGCTTCCGGCTTGGTAAACAGTATGTGGTCGTGGTAGTAGTGTGTCAACAGAAAACACAAGATGATCATGTAGTAGGCCTGATCGAAGGTGAGGCCGTGATACTCGGACGTCAGTTGCAGGACGCCGATGATCGAGATCGCCGATAACGAAAGCGACACGACAAAACCGTAGTATCTCCACCACTTGCCGGGCTCGGAAAGTTTGCGCACCATGGGCCTGGAGATCTCGCCACGTTCGTAGCGGAGGCGATTGATGTACCATGTCAGTCCGAGGTACTGGAACGAGTGCCAGGTGTTAAGCCCCTGGAAGGCGACATCAAGCTCGTTGAAGAACGGTGTGAAAAATGTTGCGAGCACGGTGACACCGATAAGGATCGTCTTCGGAATGTTGCCGGTGCCGCGCTTGAACTCCGTGACTGTCTTCGAAACGTAGAGGACGAACGACAGACTGAACACGGCTGTCGCGAGCCACCAGACGATATCCATCTTCAGAAATTCGGGGAAGAAGAGCGTGTTCTCGCCGATGACGAAACTTGAGTTGACGAACCGGTACATGGCCATCGGGTAGAGCGCGGTGAGGACGACGGCGTAGTCGACCCACTGATGCCAGCGCGGTGCCTGGTGCGTATCGCGTTCGCGGTAGCAGCCGACGATGAAGGCGATCTGGTGCAGCACATGAATACTGGCCCAGAAGAAGAAGAACGTCAGTAGGTAAATAAAATGGAAGATCGCAGCGTAGATGACGATCGCAGGAATGATGACGGCCATCGGAATGATAGTCCAGTAGCGCTTGCGGAACGTCGGCTCCATGAGGGTCCGGGTGTAGGTCGCATACATGTGCGGACCGCCGATGCAGAATGCAACGATGCCGTTAACGACATTGCGTGCGAAGTCGGCATCGAGGCCGACCGAGATGCCGGTGAAGTACGCGAAGTACGGCAGCACCATGAGCAGCACGGAGAGTGAGATCCACGTCAGGTCCCACTGCGGAGAGCGCAGCCATAGTGAGCGTTGATCTTGATGATCAGTACTTGATATGGCGAAACCGGCCATCTGGAATGAAGTGTGTGAGTAAAGAGACTTCGTTAAATCTGCTACGTACGAAAATACCACTTATTTTCCAAGAATGTACTCTCGTAACGATAGTTTGTTGCGGGGTTTTAGTCGATAGTTGATAGTCGATAGTCGATAGTCAGGACGATGTCAAAATTGTGGCTGTAAGTTGTTCATTTTTTAGGATATAACTACCAGGAAGCGGTCGACGTCAATTACTGTATAGGCGGTCAGTATTTTATCCCCACACTTTTCCACTTTTGAACATTTTTAGGAGTTTGAATGTTGATAACTTTGGCTTCAAGAACCACCGAAGCCCCCTCATGCCATAGAAAAGCCGTCCAACAGTGACGGATTCCCCACAACCGTGTAGAAAGCCCGTTGAATTACGGGCTTTTGCATATATACAGCTCAAAAATTAAAAGAGTAATTCTGTTTGCCTAACGTATATTCGTAGGAGCCATTATTACTATGACAGGATACCTATGAGTGCTTTCATCGCCGTATTCCTCGTCGCAGCATGTATGCTGCCGGATGTGTTTGCCCAGCTTAAGATCGATACTCTACGTTTGGAGGTCACTAATCTACCTGTGATTAGGACGCTGACTGTGAGGAATAATGCAGATGGTACTGGTTGGGAGGAGGTGACGGATGGTAAAAGGGTGTTTAAATCGTGGTCCCTGGTTGAGGGCGACTCCATGGACGCAGATACCATGGTATTTAAAATGTTTGGGCATCCCTATTTTCGACTACATTTCAACGAAGACTCAACGAAGCTCAGTGCATTCCATCGCCTCGGCGGTGAACTCGAAGAGCTAACATTCGATCACGCTGATTTCGCCGTGACTCCGCGGGCGATCGAAGTACAGATGGACAGCGCAGCCCTTCTCGCGTTCAAGTTTACTTATCAATCCCCTTACTGGTGGACCGATACTACTGGCGCTTCCCGTTATTCGGGAGAAGTATTCAGCGGCGCCCCGACGAATAAGACCAAGGTTAAAATTACATACGTAAAGTCTTCGACAAGCGACGTAGCTCCTGCTTCACTGTCAGAGACACTAACGATGTTTCCGAATCCGGCAAAGGATCTACTGAACGTGCGTGTACCAGTCATTGACGAAGTTGTAACGATCTACGACTTCTTAGGCCGCGAGGTGTTGCGTACCAACATTCATGGCGAAGCTCAGATCAAGGTATCGTCTTTAGTCCCGGGAGTATACGTTCTCCGCTGCGGCAACGAGAGCCGGAAGCTCGTGATCGAATAGCTACTTATTCTGCAACTCCGCGATCCTGTCGTCGGCGAACTTGCGGTCGTCTTCGTCGGCGAATTCTTTGAACTTGTGGAAGTAGATGACGGAGTTAGTCGGCTCTCCCAGATAGTAGTAGCATAAGGCGATATGTCCAATTGCCTGCAGGCTATGTGGCATGATCTCTTCGGCGCGCTTAAAGTGTATGAGCGCGGTTTGAAAATCATGGCTGAGGTAGTAGCTGCGGCCAAGTTCGATGAGGCTCTGATGATGACTGGGATACTGCTCGAGGATCGCTGCGGCGATCTTGCCGATATCGATATGCCCGACAAGCTGCGTCGTATACATGTGGCGCATCGCGCGCTGCAGGAAGGGAAGCAGGGTGTCCTGCGCATCCCACGGAAGGCTATCCTGTACGAGCCATGCATTCTTATTGAGCTTAGCACGCGTCAGGAGATCGAGGATGTCCTGCGTGAGCGATGGTGTGCGGTTGTTGAGCAGATAAGCGATCTTGAGCAAGCGGAGATCGATATGATCCGGATTTGCGGCGATACCGCGTGAGAGGTATTCGATGGCCTGCGCAAACGGGGCGGAAAGGTAATCAACTTTAATCGGAAAGAATTTCGGAAATGAGCGCGGCGTCGTATCGTCGAGGAGTGTTGCGCGCACGCCGATGTATGGGATCGAATCGATCTTTGCGCGCTTGCGACGACTTTGGTTGTAGTAGTGCTCGGCATAGGCAAGACAGAGTTCGGGATCGCTCGGGCGCATTTCTTCCCAGCCGGCGAGGATCTGCATTTGCAGCGCTGTATCTTTCAGGGCAACGGTTTCGCGGTAGAGTTCTTTCAAGGGCTGTCCGCTGGCGAAGATCGCCGGAACAAGTATCAGGAGAACCGTAAATATTTTAATCATAGTTTTCATATTCATCGAGGCGATACCCATACGAAAGGGGCTTTTGGCCCCCTTCGTACTTTGTAGTCTCGTTCTACTCATTTTATCTGTGTACTTCACTGTGACCTATCTGGAGTAAACCAGCTCTTTAGAAATTGCGCGTTTGAAAATTGTTGTTTGTCAATGTATTGGGGATATAGTTTTGAGGAGCGGGGAGGTAGAGAAAATTATACGGGGAGCTAGGTGTATTTAAAACTTATTCACTAACGAATTAATTCGCACCGGAGCCCTGTTGGTTCTTACATAAATATGAGATTTCTTATCACAATAATCGCATCGCTGGTCCTTGCCGGAAGTTTGTTTGCTCAGGCTGCGAAGAAAGAATTTTTCGTGTTTTTCGAAACGCCGCTCGTTTGCGGTGCAAAAGAAACGATCGGCTGCGGGTCGCGCGCAAAACCCCTCCTTTTGGATTTTGAAGCATCGGAGTTTGTAAGCGAAGCCTGGCTCAATCGCGAAGGGACGATCGTTGCCGTCGTTCTGAAAGAGCCGTATTTACCTATTCGCCAACTTCTGCAAAAATCGAAAGCAGTCTTCGATAAACACGATCTCACCTGGAAGCCTATTCAGGGAGGGAAGCGCTACCAGGAGCTTGCCGCCGATCTTCGCAAGCAAGGCATGTGGTATCGCGGCGCAGCAGTGGACTCGCTGAGTTGGGAAGAGGCAGCGTGGCTTACCGAAGGTGCGCTTGGATATTTGGATGGCTTCGAAACTATGCGTCAGGACTCTGCAACAGCACTACGACAGCAAATAACGAGCTTTGTTGGTTGGTCACTAACATCTGGGGAAGGCCTATCAGAAGCGGACATGAGCTGGGGGATCACTCGAATTGCCTCCGCCTTTGTGAGTACCGAAGCTCTAAATCGGAGCTTGGATCGCTATCGCCTGGATCACCCAGGGGGAGACTCATATTTTTCAACTATTACCTGCCCAAAATGCAGCCATCGCAGCACGGAGGTAATTCAGATGGATCGTTGCGTCAGGGAATATACTTGCGGAAACTGCTCATTCGCCATCAAGCACAAGGAAGGCGACTGCTGTGTTTTCTGCAGTTACGGGGATGTGAAGTGCCCGACAGCAGAATAAAAAGAACCGGGGCGTTTTCTCATAATCCACCGCATATCAACAGGTTACCAACAATCCCACTTTCTTCCACCTCTAATCGCGGGTAAAATCAATTGCTTGCCGTAACAAAATGGGTATCTGCCGTGTCTTTATTAGGGTGGAAAGACTATAGAGACAGTAAGGTAACTTAATAATGATCTTGCGAAATAAGAAGCCCGGAAAAGGGGCGAAAACTACCTCGGGTGATGAGGTTCGCGAGATCGGACAGGCGCTTACCGAATCCGAGAAATCCATCACGCGGGCCCAGATGAGTCTGGACCGCGAAACCCAGCTCTTTCACAAATTTTTAGCGGGCAGCAACGAGGCCTACCGTACGCTTTACGATGCATACGAACGGCCGCTCTATATTTATTGCTGTCGTCTGCTTGGCAGCGAAGAAGAAGCGAAAGATCTTTTTCAGGAGATCTGGGTCCGGATGTACCGCATGCGCGGTGAACAGATCCAGGTGCGCAGATTTTCGGGACTGTTGTTCACGATCGCGCGCAACTACTGTCTGAATGCGATCCGCGACAGCAAGGTGCTTGCGATGACGCCGCTCGATGAGATGAGCGAGGACAGCGAAGCATTCATGCGCAATCGCGACATCGAGTCGAGCGATCTTCGTGAGCTGCTGCAGAAAGCGATGGCACAATTGCCGTTGCAGCAACGCGAAGCATTTATTCTGCGTGAGTACGTCGGCTACAGCTACGATGAAGTAGCCGAGATCATGGGGACCAATGCAGCGAACGTGCGGGCACGTGCCCACCGGGCCAGAGAGCGCCTTCGTAAGATGATCGGCGCATGGCTGGAGCTTCGCGAGAAAGAGCACAAATAAATTTTTGGAAATGGAAAGTATTATGACATATCACGATAAGATCAGCGCGTTCATCGACAATGAACTTACGCACGATGCCGAGCAGGATTTCCTGATCTCGCTTGCATCGAACGAAAGCGTCAGACGCGCCTTCCGCTCCGAACTGGTCATGAAGAGCGTGATCCACGAGGACGAACTTGCGACGCAGCCGAAGCGCGACATGCGCGGCTTGCTGCTCGGTTCGCTCGGGATCGGCACGGCTACTGCTGTTGCCCAGGAAGCAAGTGCAGCCACGGCATCGGTGCCGAGCCTGTGGCAATCGGTAGTTGCCTCAAAGATCAATGCACTCTTCGTTGCTGCCATTGTGACGGTATCGGCAGCGACCGGATATGTTACGCATGAAGTGTTAACTCCGGCAACGCCGGAAGTGATCACCCGTATGGTCGTCCAGCCCGCCGAAGCGCCCCGAGAGATCGATCAATCTCCCGTCGTAACCGCTCCTATGAATACCGAACAAACAGCGGTTGCAACGGACGCTCCCAAACTGAAAGCCACGAAGAAAGCTGCGAAGCCTATCAATGAGCCGACAGTTACACCAACAACAGAGCCGACGACGACGAGCGGTGTTGGTAGTACGTCCATCGAGCAAGACATAAGCAGATAAAGTTACTCTTCCCCGAGTGAGTGCGGATCCGTTCGTGATCTGGCAAAAAGCCAGCCCCGAACGGGTTTGCGTTTTTAAAGAGGTGATGCTCTCAGGAATGGTCCTATGGGACGTATAGGACCTATAAGAGGTCGGATTATTTGACGTCGGCTGCGTCTTTCAGTGTCTGGATATTGATCTTCGTCATCTTCAGCATTGCCTGCATTGCGCGCTGCGCTCGGCCTGCATCTTTATCGTTGAGCAACTCGATGAGGACGGGCGGGACGATCTGCCAGGAGACACCGAATTTATCTTTGAGCCATCCGCATGGCTGCTTCTCGCCACCTTCGGAAAGTGTGTTGTAGAGATAGTCGATCTCTTCCTGCGTCGGTGCATTAACGAAGAGCGACATGCCTTGCTCGAACTTGAATGACGGTCCGCCATTGAACGTGAAGAACTGCTGTCCCTCGATCTCGAACGTGCCGCCGGAGAGGCCGCCGCCGTAATCGAGGCGGGTCGTGATCTTTGCATTCTTGAAGACAGACGTATAAAACTCCATCGCAGAGCCTGCCTGGTCGTTAAACATGAGAAACGTAGTGATCTTTTGCATGATAGTGTAGTGATATGAAAAATTAATGTCGTTCCTGAAGGTGTACCGTTACTATCTCGCCTGCTTCCTTGCCGATCGCTTTTCGCAAGGTACCTTTGACCGGAAGTTTATGCGTGCCATCACCCATAGCCATGAACGAGCTTTGGAAGGGTTCGCCGTCGATCGTGCCTTGTACTTTGACGAGCCCGCGGGTTGCGAAGAACTTCACGGACTCCGGCCAGATCACATACGTCCAGCCGCCTTTGCTCGGGCTTTTCTCGAGCGTTGCCGTGAATTTCTTGTTCAGCTTCGTCGCCATGACGCTTACTTCTTTTCGTATTGTAAGAGGACGACGCCGCAATCGAAACCGATCGATCGTTTAAGTTGAAGGTCCTGACGCCCATCTACTTTTGAAAAGATCGAGCCACCGCCGCCGATCGCCGTCGGATTAATAAAGAGGTTGTACTCGTCGATGAGGTTTTCCTTGATGAGATTCGAAACGAGCTCCGTGCCGCCATAGACGATGATGTCGCCGCCATCCTGTTCTTTGAGCTTATTCACTTCATCTTTGAGGTTGCCGTTGACGACAGTCGTGTTCTTGCCGGGTGTTGTTGTTGCCGAGCGCGAGAAGACGACCTTCGGAGTTTCGACCATCTTCATTGCGAAGCCGTACGACGGGTCTTCCGGAGTCGTCGTCACGTTCTCCCAGTGTGTGACGAATCCTTCCGTCATTTTTCTGCCTAAGAGGATCGTATCGACGGGATCGTGAAGATCATTGACGAAATTCTTGAGACGGTCGTCCCAATTCCACGTCATCCAGTCGAGTGCACCATCGGGACGCGAGTTGAATCCGTCCGCGGAGAGCTGGATCTGCAGTTTAAGTTTTCTCATAGTCGTTTGCGGTATTAATGAGTTGTATTTGAAAAATGTGATACAAAGTTACCGAATGCCAGAAAAAGGGGTGAGGCGTAAAAACGGCATTCTTAGGGGTTGATTGCGACAATAAGGCCACGTATATTTGCGCTATGAAGCATATCTCGATACTTGTCCCCAGCGGCGCCCCGGCAATTAGTACTATTGAGGGCACATTTAGCGGTTTTATGACTGCGAATGATCTGTTAGTCAAGAGCGGTAAACTGCCCATGTTTACCGTCGAGTTTGTCGGTATGAGTATGGAGCCCCAGACCTACCATCGGCTCTTCACGTTGCGTCCGGATGTGACGTTCGATCAAGTCGAGAAAACAGACCTTATTATTATTCCTGCCGTTAATGGGAATATGGAAAATGTGATCGAGATGAATAAGACCTTCTTCCCCTGGATCAGTTTTCAGTATCGCAACGGCGCTGAAGTTGCAAGCATGTGTGTTGGGACGTTTCTCCTTGCTGCGACCGGACTCCTTAATGGGAAAAAATGCTCAACCCACTGGCTGGCACACAATGATTTTCGAAAGATGTTTCCCGAAGTGACGCTTGTGCCCGATAGCATTATCACCGACGAACAAGGGATCTATTCCAGCGGTGGCGCGAATTCGTTTTGGAATCTGGTGCTGTACCTCATCGAGAAGTATGCCGGTCGCGATATTGCGATCGCGGCTGCAAAGATCTATGCAGTGGAGATCAATCGCGATAGCCAGTCGCCATTCATTATCTTCGCCGGAGAGAAAGCGCATGACGACGAGCCGGTCAAGCATGTGCAAACCTACATCGAGAACAACTTTGGAAAAAAGATCTCGGTCGAGCATCTAGCCAAATTAACGGCGCTTGGGCGGCGCAACCTCGAGCGCCGCTTCAAGAAGGCCACGTCGAACACCGTTGTTGAATACATCCAGCGCGTAAAGATCGAAGCCGCGAAGAAGGGCCTCGAAACTTCAAGGGAAAATATCAGCGAGGTGATGTATTCTGTTGGCTATACAGACTCGAAAGCCTTCCGCAATATTTTCAAGAAAGTGACGGGTGTCTCGCCGGTCGAGTATCGGAATCGGTATAAGATGGCGTAGAATCAGGCCTTCACGGTCCGCGAGCTGCGGATTGCCATATAGCCCGTTACCATAATGATGCTGTGAAGGACGATCCAGATTATGAACGGCGCCTGCTCGTACCCACGGGCGATCATGTAGATATCGTATGGCGGGCCTTTGAGGAATTCGATGCCGATGACGGTCCAGGCAAGTACTTTCCCTCGTTCGGGTACGCGCGAGGCCAGGAGCAGCGCAACGCCGATGACGCCGACTTCGATGCCGAAGGCGACCCATGTGTCGACCAGAAACATTGCCAGCCTGTCGCCACTGGCGGCAAGGTCAAGGGTATTCTCCGGGGCAAGCGTGCGGATCGGGCCTTTGATGACGATCATTGCAACTACCTGCACGAGGTAGAACACGCCGACAGCCTGCATCCATAGTTTGAGCTTTGACATAGCGATGACTCCTTGCTATTTCTTTGGGTGCAATATTACGACGGTTTTGTCATTTCCCGACATGCAGTTTGTCGGAGGGATCGAGATTGATCAATACTACGATCGATAGAACAATCGCAGCAAGATTCAATGTGAACGGATTGAACGGCCAGGCAAACGAAGCTATGTTGCTGATGAGTGCGCCGAGGGTTAGTCCGATGAGTGCTATGATGCTTAATAGATGAACATTGTGTCGCGGCAGAAATAGGATGACGAGACCAAAGAGGATCTCTGCGATGCCGATGGTCGTCATGGCCGTTCGTGCCTGGTCACCGAAGAGGCCGGAGCGTTCGAGCAGGCTTAACTCGCCGGTATCGGGGAAGAGCAGTTTCGGAATGAGGCCGTGGTAGATCCAGATGATGCCGAGAGTGAGCGTGCACAGGCGAACGGTGCGCCGTGCGATGTTTTCAGAGCGTGTCAATGGTTACTTTCCAGAAGTAGTAGTACGACGGAGCTGCTTTATTCGTTCGCCGTTCGCCGAATCTGCGATCAACTCGGCGAGTCGTTTCTCGCGCGTTGCTTCCTGCTTTGCGCTCATGACTAGATGGATCGCTGTGCGTTTATACCACGGTGCCTGAGCATCAAAGAATTTCCATGCCTTTTTATTTGCCTTCAGTTTTTTCTCGAAGGCTGGTGAAAGTGTATGTGCGTTCTTCTCGAACGAGTAGACGCCGCTTCGACCGTCCTTACGCGCTTCGTAAGCTTTGATGCCCGACGGTTTCATGCGGCCTGCTTTTGTCAGGCGCTCGATGTGCGCGATATTTACATTGCTCCAGATGCTGGTTTTCTTGCGAGGGGTGAAGCGATTCGTGTAGCTGATCTCGTCGATGGTTTTGCGGATGCCGTCGATCCAGCCAAAGCAGAGCGATTCCTCGACGGCCTCCGGATAGGTCAACCCCTTCTTTTTTGCGCTCACTTTATAGAAGCCGACCCAGAGTTCGGTCTCCGTATCGTGATGTTTTTCAAGCCATTGCCTGAATTGCTCCTGGGAGCGAAAAAAACGGGTTTTTTGCATCCTGTAATTGTATTAGTATTACAAATTTACAGGAAATACTATCAAGGCATCCTCTCAGCAGGAGTGATGGCACTCGAATTGGTAGATACCATGCAGTGTAGCGCCATCAGCTCCTTGAGCCGATTCGCTGCGTAGAATCACTAGCAACAGGTAAGATCATTATGCAGGATCGTCATCAAGGTCTGGCTTCCCAATTCGCGAACATTCTCGGATGGCTCGTTATCATCGCCACGCTGGCGACGATGCTTGCCGGCTGCGAAGTTGTGGAGTTCATTTTTAAGGCAGGCCTCTTTGTTGGCATCCTGGCCGTGCTCGCCGTGATCGGCATCATCGCTTTTATCTCAAAGCGAATGAGGTGATGATTCTTGCCTCTATGATCTATAAAGCTGAATTGCGTTTGATGATCCGGTAAATTTCAGGCAGGTTATTCGAGACCCTTTCCACCGGCACGCCAACCGTGCTGAACGTTACCAGATGCTTATCAATAACGAACTGGAGTTGCACGACAGGGCGCTTCAGCTCATCGGATCCGACAAGATAGTTTGCACCTTTTCCAGCGGACTCGAAATCAGTTAGGGTAGTGAATGCCGTCGGCTGTGCATTCGCAATTTGTAGTTTCAGGCTATCAGCATTGTGTTTGAGCAACGCATCTGCTTTTGCGATATCGGCGAACGTAGCATACTGTATCGATACTTCCACGGCGTTATCGTCACTGTGGAACGGGCACAGGAGACCGGGTGATATGGATTCTTTATATTTCACGATCGTCCCAAAAAGGCCGTTAATATCGCCGGCAGTGATCAGCTGGCACGCATCGGGCATCCGTTGAGTAGCCTGTGCAAAACCTGAGGAGGCGAGGAGAGTAAGGATAAAGAGCAGAACCAGACGTTTCATAGGTAGAAAAAGATAATTACGAATCTCTGCAAACACACTATGCACTTGAGTGGTGCTGCTTGCCGGCCCATTGTATTGCTCATGGGCTATTCCGGAAGAGGACCATCATGCGCTGGTCGCTATACTCGCCGTTATGCTTGAAGTTGTTTTTCAGTACGCCATACTCGACAAAGCCGGCTTCTTCGTAGACGCGGTTCGCGCTGATGTTCGTCGTTACGACATTGAGCAGCAGTTGCTCGACCCCCTCATCGCTGAATGCTTCGGCGATCATCGTCTGGATCAGTCGCATGCCAACCTTCTTGCCTGCGTACTCAGGCTTGACATACATTTGGACGATCTCACCGATATGCTTCGCCTTCCCGCGGCCATCGCGATTGAAACTGCAAATGCCGATAAGGCTATCGCCATCAAATGCGCCAACAGTGAAGTGGTTAGGATCGCCGGATTCGATAAATGCTTCCCAGGCAAGTTTCGGTAAGACGATCTGCTCGTCATACGAGGTGCCGAAGTACTGCGGAAAGTTTTTCAGGCACTCGAGGCGGATGGCGCGGTAGGCGGGAGAGTCCGTTGGGAGCAATTTCCTGAAAGTGATCTTACTCATCCTCGAAGCGTGATTCTGTGATCGGTTTTGTGAACTCAAGACTTTGTTTACTTGCATCCTCATTCCCAGATGCATCTACAAGTGAAAATTCGATCAGGTAGTCTTCACCTTCATCAAAGTCAAATTCTCCGCTGCACATCCCATGCCCTACTTGCATAAATTCTTCTTTGGGTATAAGGTAGTAGGTACTTGTTTTTTTTGAGGCCTTACTGGTCAGGGTTGCTTTAACTAGAAATTCAGATTCATCTGAGACATCGCACGAAAAGCGAACGTAGATGGAGGGGCCACACCCGTAATAGATGAGAGACTTCCCGGTTTCAGCAGGAGGGTCATCCCAAACTGGCGGCTCTGTATCAATATCGTCGCTAACTTCCCACTCTACTGTCTCGTGCTTTCTTGTCCGACTGTTATATCGGGTAGGTATGAATTTTTCGAGGTATGGCTGACCCTCTATGCATAATGTGTATGTTTCTCCGGAAGTGAGAGGCCGGTTAGGTTTTAGAATTGCTTGAGTCAGCGAGAAATTTCCTTCAACAATTCGTTCTACAGTAAGAGAGATCTTTTCGGTCTTGGACTGTAAGTAAATCGGATATGAGGAATTAAGTTGTTTAATGACTTCTTGATCAGAGGCGTATCCGGTTACTAGAAATAAAGAGTTTGCTTTAATCTCCGTTTGATTAGGCCAGACCCAAATGCCTCGATCGCCACATTCTGCCAAACACACAGACGACCCTATGAATAGGAATAAAGTGTAGATGAGGACTTTCATAATTGTTTCTTATACTTCTCCGGCTCCAACTCTTTCAACCTCTCCCCGATCTCCTTCTCTTTGCCGTACTCCGTCGGCTTGTAGTACACTCGGTTTTCCAGTCCTTCCGGTAAGCACGTCATCTCTGCATGCGCGCCTTCTTCGGCGTGGGCGTATTTGTAGCCTTTGCCGTAGCCGAGGTCTTTCATGAGCTTTGTGGGCGCGTTACGGATATGGAGTGGCACTTCGAGATTCGGGTTGTTCTTCACATCTTCCATCGCCTTGCCGATCGCTTCGGTTGCTGCGTTGGATTTTGGGGCTGCTGCGAGATAGGCCGCTGTCTGCGAGAAGATGAGTTGCGACTCGGGCCAGCCGACTGCGCGGATCGCATTCCAGCAGCTGGTGGCAAGCACGAGGGCCATCGGGTCGGCATTGCCGATATCTTCGGAGGCGAGGATGACCATGCGGCGGGCGATGAACTCCGGGTCTTCGCCGGATTCGATCATTCGGGCAAGCCAGTAGATCGCTGCGTTCGGATCGGAGTTGCGCATCGACTTGATGAAGGCGCTGATCACATCGTAATGCATCTCGCCGCCTTTATCGTAGCGCGATGCCTTGCGGCCGACGGCATTCTCCACCGTCTCCTGCTCGATCGTTACTTTGTTGCCTGCTTTCGGTATCATGCCGACTGCAAGCTCGAGCGCTGAGAGCAGCTTGCGTCCGTCGCCGCCGGAAAGTGCGAGCATCG
Organism: Candidatus Kapaibacterium sp.; assembly: GCA_025450975.1. Classification (GTDB taxonomy): domain Bacteria; phylum Bacteroidota; class Ignavibacteria; order Palsa-1295; family Palsa-1295; genus JANWLI01. The sequence continues at coordinate 17,783 of JANWLI010000151.1, forward strand.
CACTCTTCGCTTCAGGCGTGAAAGTTATTTCCAGATCTTTAAGCTCGACATCATGCTTCAAGGCGCGGTCCAGGACGAATTCGAGTTCTTGCGCAGTCAGCGATTCGAGCACATACACTCGTGCACGCGAGAGCAGCGGCGAGATCACTTCGAACGACGGATTCTCTGTCGTTGCGCCGATAAGCGTAACGGTGCCATCTTCGACAGCGCCGAGCAGCGCATCCTGCTGCGACTTGGAGAAGCGGTGAATTTCGTCGATGAACAGGACGCTCCGGGTTTTCGCGCGCGAGTTCATGCGGCGGGCTTCGTCGATCGTCTCGCGAAGATCTTTGACGCCCGACGATACTGCCGAGAGTGCATAGAACGGAGCGCCGACTGCGCCTGCGAGGATGCGGGCTATCGTTGTTTTGCCGGTGCCGGGCGGTCCCCAGAAGACCATGGAATGCAGCTGACCGGACGCGGCCATGAGTTGGAGCGGCTTTCCGGGGCCGAGCAGGTGGCGCTGGCCGACGACCTCGTCGAGGACGCGCGGCCGCATGCGCTCGGCAAGCGGTGCGAAGCGGTTACGCTCTTCGGCGAACATGCTGCCCTGGTCGGCAGGGGGCCTGGTTTGCACGGGTGATCGCGGCATGGTATGGTAACTTCAAGCGGGGCAAGAAGATTGACGCATATCGGAATGACACCACTGTTTTACGGTGTTACATAAGACCCCTCAAAAAGTAGTTGTGTGAAGGATACACAGGAAAAACATGACCTTCTTTCGTAGATCGATCCTACTGGCTGTCTGCCTTTGCTTTATCGGAACAGCGTATGGCCAGGAAACGCAGAAGCGCGTTGCTCCGATGCCCTCGGATAAGGGAGTATATAAAGAGCTTCAGAAACTTCCGGAAGGTATTCGCAAGTCCGGTCCATTCGCACGCTATCTGCATCGGCTGACGCGGTATGCCGGCCAGAGCGGTGTTTATAATGTTGAAGAGCGGTATAAGTCGTTTGAGGAAGCACAGCGTCACCTGATTCGCGATGCATCGCAGCCGGCATTCAAAGGTGGCCAGCATGTGCCCTTCGCCGATGCCTGGGTGAATATCGGTCCGAATAATACCGGCGGCTGCACGAAGGCGATCGCCATACATCCAACAGATCAAAATATTATCTATGCAGGAGCAGCCGGCGGAGGCGTATGGAAGACGACGAATGGCGGCAGTGCATGGACGCTCTTAACGCATGATGTGATCCCCGATCTTGCGACGGTGTCGATCGCCATTGATCCATCGAATCCGAATACGATCTTCGCGGGCTCTGGCGATGGCTCGGTCGCCTCAGATGCACTTGCCGGTAATGGGCTCTACAAATCGACCGATGCAGGCAGCTCGTGGAAGCGCGTTGCAAATACCTCGCTTCCGAAGTGCGTCAC
>JANWLI010000152.1 GCA_025450975.1 Candidatus Kapaibacterium sp.
AAATATTCGTAAAGGTCTGCGCCGAGAAGTAGCCGGCAAATGCGCCGACCATAAAAATGTCGCCATGAGCAAAATTGATAAACCGCAGCACACCATAGATCATGGTGTATCCGAGGGCGATCAGGGCGTAGATCGAGCCCAGAGAAATGCCGTTGACGATCTGTTGAAGAATATCTCCCATAGGAATCGAATCCTGCAAAAGTACGGAAAGTGTGCGCACCGAAAGAAAATACTCCCCGTAAGTTGAACCAATTCATAGTCGGGTTGTTAGTCAACATACAGCCTCCCCATTGGATTTTACTTACTACAGTATACCAATGCACACTTTCACCTCGTTCCTCACACGTCATCCATATCTAACTGCATTCCTCATTTTTCTAGCCACCGGGCGCCTGCGTCTTTACGCACAAACTAGTACAACCACTCCGAACGAAGTCGATATTAATATCAACGTCGAAGGCGATGGCACCTGGTATTCGGCCTGGTGGGTATGGGTGCTCGGCATAGCGATCTTCCTCATTATCATTGTAGCGATCGTCAGCGCCGGGCGAAAATAACCATTTAAAACGAAAAGCCTCTTCATAGGAAGAGGCTTCGTTTTCCACATTATTGTACGACGAACTTAGATCGCACAATACGCTCTGAGTGCGGAAACTTGTAGATGATCGTGTAGCTGCCCTGTGCAATCGAGGATAGGGCTACCTTACCCGTAGCTGTTACACCTTCCAGTATTTGGCGACCCATGACATCGTAAATTGAATAGGCAGCGTCTGACGGGAGGCTCAGCTCGCCTGACTGCTGGACAGGATTTGGATATACAGGCACTTCGTTTGAAATATCCGATACTACATTTGCAGTAGGTGGCGTAAAGAAAAATGTCTTGCTCGTGAATTCCAACTGGCTGTTGATAAAGCCAGCGCCGGCTACAAAGACTGCCCATTGGGGCTCCCCAATGGAAGATGGGCCGCTGCCTGTCGCTGTGATCCAGGCCGTGTATTGATGTGGCAACTCCATGCCTGTGTTTGACCATACATCTTTCTCCGGATCATAGCTCCAGATGTCACGGAAGGTTGTCGTATATCCCGCCATACCACCTGCATAGTAACCGGTGCCTGCGAGGGCAAAGGCAGCACCAGCCTGACGAAGCTCTCCCGGAAAATCGGCAAGCGACGTCCAGGTATCAGTCGTGGGCTCATAGCGATAAAGACTTCCCGTCTCGACCGTCCCTGCTCCTCCAACAACGTACGCCTTTCCATCGATCACGAACGACGACGGGAACAGCAGCATGCCGCCTGGGTAATCATTCAAGGCGCGCCACTCATCCGTAGCAGGATCATACTCGTAGAAGTCACTGACCATATAGGTCCCGTTAAAACCACAGCCAATGTATCCTTTACCGCCCAGCGAAAATGCGAAGCCTCCATCGAGTGCTTTGGGCATATCCGCTTTTTTCATCCAGGTACTCGAATCAGAATTGAATTCCCATAGGTCCTTGGTGAGCTTTGACGGATCGCCGTTAGCTCCTCCGCAGACATATGCCTTCGGGCCGATGGTAAATGCAAATGCCCAACTGCGGATCCCACCGGCTCCAGCCCTCCCCAGGTCTAACCAGGAGTTGTTATAGGAAATGTATTCATACAACCTATTGGACTCCAGACCACCGCCACTAAATACGCGGTTACCGATCGTGAAGCTATAGCAACCATCTGTAGGACCACTGGGGAATGCAGGCCCTTCGACCCACTGAGCCCACGATGTGAATGCAACACAGAGAAAACAAAGCGTGACAACTAGTTTCATGTGACAAGAGGGTTAGTTAAAAGCAGGGGGAAATCCCCAGCTATAACCCCCGACTACCTTGGGTGTTTTTCTTGGAAATTGATTAAAATAAAAAAGGCAGGAAATCTGATTTCCTGCCTTCAAAACGCGGTTAAATTGATTTACTTTTTAGGAGTATCCGAAGTGATCGGCTTAAATTCTGTTAACGGCGCTCCATCGGCGCCAATTCGCTGCGCGAACCGATACTTACCATCGACGATTTGTAGAATCGTTAGTGGCTTCTGTGCATTACGGTCTGCATTGATCGAGATCTTTCCTGTCACACCATTGAAGTCTTTTGTAGCGGCGATGGCGTCGCGCAGTTTTTGCGACTCTGTACCACCTGCACGTTTCATTGCATCTGCGAGGATGAGCGCTGCATCATACCCGAGCGCTGCCATTGCATCCGGCTCGCTTTTATATTTCGCTCTGTACTTCTTCATGAAATCCTGCACAACCGGGTCCGGATCTTCGGTCGATAGGTGATTAGAGAAATACGTACCGTTAAATTCAGTTTCTGCACCTTTCGTCAGCTCCGGCGAATCCCAACCATCACCACCAAGCAGCGGCACATTGAGGCCGAGCTCGCGAGCCTGGCGAACAATGAGCGACACTTCGTTATAGTATCCGGGAATAAAGATCACATCCGGATTCGACGAACGGATCGATGTCAGCGCAGCACGGAAATCTTTATCGCCTGAGGTATATGCCTGTTCGCTGACGATGCTACCGCCATTTGCACGGAAGGTCTCGCGGAATTTATCGGCAAGGCCGACGGAGTAATCCTGCTTTGAGTCTAGCAGAATAGCAGCACGCTTCGCAGAGAGTGTCTTGAACGCGAACTGTGCGAGCGCTTCTCCCTGGAACGGATCGATAAAACAGATACGGAAAATGTAATCGCCAATCTTCGTAACTTCTTCGTTCGTCGAAGCAGGCGTGATCATCGGGATCTTGTTCTGCTGGGCGATCGGTCCGCCAGCTTTCGAGCGGCTCGATGCTACTTCACCAAGAAGGGCTACAACTTTATCGCGGTTGATAAGCTTTTGTACGGCCTTTGTTGCATCTTCGGTCTTGGATTGATCGTCCTCGGTAATGATCGTGATCTTCTTCCCATTAACACCACCGGCAGCGTTGATCTCTTCGACAGCAAGACGGATGCCGGCATCAGCCGATTGTCCGAACGTTGCCGTGGGGCCGGTGATCGACGCGAAGTGACCAACGACGATCTCATCGCTTGAAACTTCAGCCTCTTTCTTACATCCGGTAAGAGCAAAGGCAGCGGTAAAAACTAAAGAAAGAACAAAGATCGCTTTACGCATAGTATACTTCAAATGGTAGTTCACGGTTGTTGAGTGATAAACTCTTATCTGATGCCAAGTTTGCGGAGAGTAGAAACGTAGGACGAACGTGGGTACTCGGCGCGCAGGCGTTCGTACCACGTTTGTGCGCCCTGATCGTTGCCAAGCTCACGACTTGCACGCGCCAGCTTGTAGAATGCGACTTCGCGCTTATACGAAGGGCCCGCCTTCGTCGTGTACTCAAAGTACTGGAGCGCCTCTGCATAGCGCTGCATAGCATAATAACTTTCGCCGATCCAATAGTATGCATTCGGTACGAGCTCGGGCGGCCTACCTGAAACAGCGATCTGCGTGAAGAGACCGATGGCCTCGTCGTACCGCGAGCCGTTAAAATTTGCAAGCGCAGATTCAAATGTTCCGTAGCCACTGAGATCAGGTCGCGCAGCCATCGGCGCTCCCCACGGTGTACGCGGATACTCATCCATCGTAGCACGTGGTGGAATGTCAGTTATATCATCGGACATGGAGCCGAGGTTAGCAAGCACGCTATCGGTACGCGACATTACTTGCTTCGCTGAAGGCGCAGCTGCTGCCGGCGCAGTCTTTGACGCCTGTTTCTGGCGCGTTGAGCGCTGTGAGCGTGGTCTGCACGAGGAGAGCTCAAGCAAGAGCACTGCACATAGGGCGAGAACTGTAAGCGTACGCATGGCTACCTCTAGTATAAATTGATCTTAAATCCTAACGATAACGATGCGCTCGAAGACGAACGAGCAGACTCTTTGACATGGAGAAGGTATTGGTCACGAGAAGCGCTCATAACCGAAGTTGCTCCATCGTTGGCACGGATCTGATAATCATAAATATAATTTGTCGCCTCGATCAGCTTTGCCTGCATGAACAGATCGATAAGGCTATTTCCATCGTCGACTGAGTAGAGCAACGGCAACTCAAACCCAAGGACTGCATACAGTGAGAACGGCACGGGCGGATCATACTTACGTTTAAGCTTCAGGTTCGACTCGGTAAATGAGATATCGTCTTCCAGAATGCCTCGCAGATGGACACCGCCGCCTGCGCCAACAAATATCGATGGCAATCCTGCACCAAGCGTTGCCCGAGCATTAAACCCAAGAGTCACCGGCACGTATGAAGCAGTACGCTCTGTACGCATGTAGCCGCCCGTAGGAAGTGAGTCGAATGTCGTTCCTCCGGTCGACAAATGGTAGCCTGAGCCGATCTCCATCTCCAACCCTACGATCGGGAAGCGCTCTGGCCCAAACTCTTCGCCGTCAAGGTTCACAATATCAGCAGGAAGCAGTGGGATCACAAAGCCTGCGTCAAGCTTTACGCCTTCACCGGCGCTCCAATACACTTCACTGCCGCCATTATGTCCGTAGAGCTGTCGGGCCCTGCCCAGGCCGTAGCCAGCGGAAATCTTCATGCTGAACAGCGTCGGATAGGATTCTTCGATCACATCCAACAGATCAGCCGTCGGCTCATCCTGAGCATAGACAAAGATCGGCAAGCAGCTCAGGAGCAACACACAACTAAATATCGAACGTCGGATCATATACTTATCGCGATGTTGAAAATTAACGCAAACGTACTATGCGCGAGCGAGCCCGTGAAGCATATTCGCTATCCGGGAAGTTCGCTAATAACTGTTCGTAGGCGGAGCGCGCATTTGCTCCCTTACGAAGTTTTTCCAATGACGCACCGATCTTAAACTGGGCATCATCAGCTTTCGAAGAACTTGGATAGCGGCTCAACACACCTTCAAAACTTATGATCGCATCGTCATAGCTGCCAAGCGCATACAATGACTCGCCCCGCCAATACATGAAATTCGGCGCATACGGTGACGTGGGCTCATTGTGCGCCAACGCATCGAATGCTGCAAGCGCCTCTTCATAACGCCCGTCATTAAAAAGCCGCAAGGCAGCACTGTAGCTTTCGGTTGCCGCGGGCATCGGTGCCGATTGCGGAGGAGCAGATACGGTCGGAGTCGGCTGTGTATAGTACCCGCCCGATGGTGGCATAGTAGAGAGCGTTTGCGTTTCGAGCATGCTCCGAAGTCGCGCAATCTCTGCTTCTAAGGTGCGAATGCGTTCATGCTGCGTAATGAGGATGCCACTCATTGTATCGATCACCGTCACCAACCGATTCTGCACCATCAGGAGCGAATCCATCATCCTGCCAGATGAGGCCGTCTGACCGGACCGTGACGTATCGCCGCGCCGCGCTTGCTGAGACGGACGACATCCGACTTGACTAAGCGACAGAACGACTACCGTAATGAGAATGAGAT
>JANWLI010000153.1 GCA_025450975.1 Candidatus Kapaibacterium sp.
ACTCTGACGAATGGCTGAAGGAAAAAGGGTTGCTTGAAGCGGAGCGCATGTCGGTAGGGCTGGTTGCTCAACTGAAAAAGAAAAAGCTTTCGCCGATGGTGAGCGTCTCGGCACATGATACTGTCCGCGACGCGATCAAGAAGATGGATGAGTATGATATTTCGCAGTTGCCGGTGCTGGACTCCGAAGGCAAGTCGATCGGCTCGGTGCGGGAATCCAGGCTGATGGCAAAGGCACTCGAATCGCCTGCCACGCTTGATAAGCCGATCATCGAAGTGATGGAGGAGTCGCTTCCGGTGCTCGATGAGAACGCAGATGCGAAGCAGGCAGTGAATATCCTGCGCTCCTCGCCTGCGGTGTTGGTCGAAGAGTTTGGGAAGATATCGGGCATCGTGACGCGGCACGATATTCTTGAATTTTTATAGGCGACAATTCTGAGGGAGCGTCAGCGACCGAAGAATTCCTTGATGTCTTGTAGTCGGCATCTATACAAATCCGAACACCCGTTCTGTCGTCCCGACGGGACTTACCGCTTCTTTTTGTAATGCTGTCCCAGGGCTTACGCCCTGGGCTGAAACACTTCCGTCCCTAACGGGACTGGGGGAGAATTACGAATTAGGAATTGGGTTCTGTCGCTGGATACGGTTGCATTAGTCCCGCAAGGGACGGCAGTGTTCCAGCCCAGCACGTCAGTGCTGGGACTCGATAAACAAGAGATAAAAAGTCCCGTAGGGACGACAGGCCTCAGCCATAAACGAAGAATCCCTTGATGCTAGTATAGATATATTCTACAAGACATCAAGGGATTCTTCGCTACGGTCGCAAGCGACCTCCGCTCAGAATATCTGCAGAACAAACACCTTCAAGTACTCCGTCTCCGGCATCATCGCCAGGATCGGATGATCGGCAGCCGCGCCGCGCTCTTCGAGGATCATCGCATTGCGCTTAGTATCCTGCGCTGCCTTGCGGATCGTATCGAGGAAGAGGTCTCTCGTAAAATGATGCGAGCACGATGCTGTAACGAGTATCCCCTCCGGCGTCAAGAGCCGCATTGCGTGTTTGTGAAGCCCGAGGTAGCCCATCATCGCGCTCTTCAATTCTTTCTTCGACTTCACCAGTGACGGCGGATCGAGGACAATGACATCAAACTTATCTTTGGCATTGCGAATATAGTCGAAGCAGTCAGCTTCGATCGTTTCGATCTGGGCATCATTCAACGCAGCATTACGCTTCGCAGCTTCAAGCGCTACCTTTGATGCATCGACTGCAACGACACTCGATGCGCCAGCCTTAGCAAGATTGATCGCAAAGCCACCTTCGTTGGTAAACAGATCGAGAACTTTGGCTCCGGGCTTGAGATAGTCACGAGCGGCGACGCGGTTTTCCATCTGGTCGAGATAGAAGCCGGTCTTCTGCGCCTCAAGAAGCGAGACCTGGAATTTCGTGCCGGCAGCATCGTAGATCTCCGTTTCGGTATCGGAGCCCTTTACGATCTGCTCGATCTGTTCTAGACCTTCGAGCTTCCGAAGATGCGACTTGTTCTTCTCGATGATGGAGCGCGGCTTCCAAAGTTCGTCGATCAGGCCGACAATTTGTTCTTTGATCGCTTCGATCCCGGCCGAGACGATCTGGAAGGTAATCAGATCGTTGTATCGCTCGATGATGAGTCCCGGAATGCCATCGCTTTCGGAATGAACGAGGCGAACGGCATTACGGCGCTTGGCGAGCAGGTCTCGGCGTTCGGCAGCGGCAACAAGCTTTGCACGCCAGAAATCAGCGTTGATGGACTCTTCGCTCTCGCGGGAGATGACTCGTGCTGCGATGAGCGAATTTGGATGATAGAAGCCGTAGCCGACCGTCTTGCGATCGAATTCACGGATCAGGCGGACGATCGTCCCGGGCTGAATATCTTTGGGAACATCCTTTAATTCGTTGCTGAATGCCCATGCATGGCCTTTTGCAAGGCGACGCTCATGGTGATTGCGGATTATGATTGCTGGATAACTCATTGGCACCTCACAAGCTAGTTCTGGGTACAAAGGTGCCTGTGGAACATGGGACCTCTCGGGTTCGTTAAAGTGGGTATGAAACGTCTTATTTTACTCACCTCAGCTACTCTCCTCCTGTTTTTGGCGGCATGCGACAGTAAATTTATCGATGATATCTTTACGTTTAATGTCGAGAAGAGCTTTGAATTTACCATCCCCGCAGGCACACCAGCCGGCCGGTTACCGCTTCCCGTGACAGTACCGTTATTGATCAACGATAGCGTGCTTCAGGCAAATGGCACCTCAATGGACCTGCTAAAAGCAGCAAAATTGACGAAGCTGCAGATGACATTCGTACCGACAACATTCTCATTAACGGATATCGACACCCTCGATTTTCGGATCGATAGCGACAACCAGCCACTGACATCACTCGCCCATTATAAGACCGGTATGGATTCGGTCCAGTTAACACTCGTTGATTTTGCTCCGCATGTGAAAGATAACGGCGCACAGGTAACTGCCGATGTCGGCATCAAAACGGCAACGACGGAAGATATTAAGACGACGGTTACGTATACGCTAACGATCACTGCACATCCCTTTTAATGGAAGCACAGCCGCTTACCTACGCATCGGCCGGAGTTGACATCGACGCCGGCGAAGAACTTGTCGACCGGATCAAACCGATGGTCAGGCGTACGTTCAATGAGAACGTCCTGACCGATATCGGCGGCTTCGGCGGCCTCTACGATGCGCGCTTTACCGGCATGAAGCATCCTGTTCTTGTTTCGAGCACCGATGGTGTCGGGACGAAGATCAAAGTGGCGATCGCTGCGAAGAAATACGATACGGTTGGCCAGGATCTAGTCAACCATTGCGTTAACGACATTCTCGTCTGTGGTGCTAAGCCGCTCTTCTTCCTCGATTATTTCGCAAGCGGTAAGCTTGATGTCGATGCAGGGACAGATATCGTCGCAGGTTTTGCAAAGGCTTGCGAAGAGAATAAGTGTGCTCTGATCGGCGGCGAGACTGCAGAGATGCCTGGCATGTATGCCGAAGGCGATTTCGATCTTGCAGGCACGGTCGTCGGCATCGTTGAGAAAGAGAATATTCTTTCGCGCGAGCAGGTAGGTGCAGGCGACGTCCTAATCGGACTTCCGAGCAACGGTCTGCATACGAACGGATATAGTCTGGCTCGCAAAGCGCTTGTTGATGTGCTTGGCGTCGATGCACGTCCCGAAGAACTTGGTGGCGAATCTGTAGGCGAAGCACTGCTAAAGGTGCATACGTCGTATCTGCATCCGATCATGAAGTTGCTGGAGCGCTTCAAGGCGAAATCGGAGATCCATGCATTAAGCCATATCACTGGCGGAGGCATTGTCGGCAATACGTCCCGCGTCTTAACAAAAGATCTTTCGCTTGATATTGACTGGTCCGCCTGGAAACGACTTGCGATCTTCGATCTGATTCAGCGCTACGGCAATGTACCCGAAGAGGACATGCGCCGTGCGTTTAATCTTGGCGTAGGGCTGATCATTATCACAAAACCTACGCTGGCCGATCAGGTCACTGCTGCCATGAAAGAGTTTGGCGAAGCTGCATTTATCATGGGCACTGTTGTCCGAGAATAACCTAATGACAATCATCGGACATGCATCGCCGCAAGGGACGGCCCGCTTCCGCGAACGACACGCGAATCTCTCACAAACCTTTAAACCCCTCGGGAAGACCGGACTTGTCTGTTCACCCGTCGGCTTCGGTTCGTACCGCGTTGACGTCCGCGTCAAGGAGCATCAGGCTGCGTTTGCAAAAGCGCTTCGGATGGGTGTCAACCTTATCGATACGAGCGCAAATTATGCCGATGGTAACTCCGAGCGTCTTGTCGGTGAGACGCTGAAGATGCTTATCGAGAAAGATGAGATCAACCGAGACGAGATCATCATCGTAACTAAAGGCGGCTATATTCAAGGGGAGAACTACAGCCGTGTCTCGCAGCGGGTGAGCGAACTCGGCAGCGAATCTCCCGCGCGAGGCTCCGAGCTGGCGGAAGTTGTTAAGTACACCAATAATCTTTGGCACTCGATCCACCCGGATTTTCTTGCCGACCAGATCACCCGCTCGCTCGAGCGGATGAATGTCGATACGATCGACGCTTATCTTCTGCATAATCCCGAGTATTTCCTGCAATGGGCAGTGAAAGACAGTATGCCGGAAGAAGAGGCACGAGAGATATATGAATCGCGCATCATCAAGGCATTCGAACACCTCGAGCAGGAAGTTGCAGAGGGCCGTATCCAGTACTATGGCATCAGCTCAAACACGTTCGGCAAGCCGGAAGAAGCAGTTGACCGCACGTCATTAGAACAAGTGCTGAAGAATCTGAGGGACCGCCGCGGAGAGGAACATCACTTTGCCGTGATCCAGCTTCCGATGAACTTCTATGAGCGTGGCGGAATGATCGAGCCAAATCAGGAAAAAGCAACAACGTCAGTCATTTCCTATGCTCGTACTAATGGGCTCGGTGTGCTTATCAACCGTCCGCTTAATGCCATCGTCGGTAACAGGCTGGTGCGACTTGCTAATTATCCTGAACGTGAATTTCCTCCGGAGCAGGATATCCACGACCTTGTACACGATGCAAAGATCCAGGAAGATGAATTTAAGGAGCAGGTCCTCGAAACACTCGATCTAAATCCGCAAGCTAAAGATGCTATCGGAAAGCTGCTGGGGTTTGGCGCCTGGCTCGAAGGTAAGTGGCATGGGCTTGCGACGCTTGACGAGTGGCGCGATCTGGTCTATACGGTGATCCGCCCAAGGCTTCAATATGCTTTCGATCTCCTGCAAAAGAACGTCCATCAGGACGAGACCCTCTTCAAATTTCTGCAGCAGTATGCAGAGTCGATCGACGAGACGATCGAGCATATTACAAATTACTATACGTCGCGCTCGGCAGAAGTATCTGCATCGATCCATGAAGTTGTGGACGATCTCATTCCGTCACGAACTCACGAACTCTCACTTTCACAAAAAGCAGTGCTTGCGCTACGCTCAATTGAGGGAGTCTCCTGCGTGCTCATTGGCATGCGGAGCGAAGAATATGTCGAAGATGTGATCTTCGGCCTTCAGGCCGAGCGGCTCGCACACCCGGAAGACTTCTGGAATCAGCTCAACCTTTCGTGATCAATCGGGGATCTTGATCTTAACTGTCAGCGGATCCGGATTCTGGCTTGCGTTGCGATACTCAACTTCTAATTCTCTTCCACCGCTTTTCGCACGGATGTAATTCGGCAGCCGGTACTTATCGCTTGCGATCGTCCCTTCATAATAGATCGCGAGATCGGACGGCGGCATGGAAGTAGTTGTGAGTGCAATGGCGGAATTCCAGCGCTGATATTCCGAAAGCGAAAGCGGGCTTCCGTTGCCGATCACTCCCCGTAGACGAAGCATCTCCGTCATACCAAGTTTATTGCGTCGAACGTAAAGCACATGCTCGTCTTTTTTAATTGAGCGTAGGAGGGCAGAGTCAAGAGGTCCAAGCTTTTCAAGATTCGGTGCAAGGCCGTAAATAACATTCGAAAGCGCTTCGATCGTCAGGCCTTTCATGCCGGTCATATCTTCAAGTGTTTTCGGATCGGGTTTGCCACGATACTTTTCGCCTTCAAGTACATTGAGGAAGGCATACTCTTTCGGCGAGCCGAGAAATTTTGCAGCAGTGATACCGAACGGTCCACTGACGATCATCGAGAGTGAATCGACCCGTGCACCGGCTCCATCTATACGTTTGGATTTCAACTCGAACGAGCCGCTTTGAGAAGACTTCCCTTCTTTTAAGGTAATGGCTCCGTCTGCCGATAGACTCTTCACGCGGATCGCATACTGATTAAGCGCCTCGTAGACTTCACGGCCCGGATCGACGACGCCTTGTACACTCACAGATACCGATGACGAATCGGATCTCTGCACCTCTTGCGACGTACATCCGGCAACGATCCCCAGAAAACCAAGCAGCAGCCAATTCTTCATAGTACGATTAACATGTTAATTGGGTATTCCATTACCCTACTTCACTCCTACGACGACGATCGTCGAATGTTCATGAATTCTGGTTCATCGCTGTAAATAAACGACTTACCGACAACTTGCTAATGCCTTGAACCGATTGTTGTATATTCAGTGGTACTATTATAGGCACCTATGGCTATCCAACGAGGGACATATATCAACCTCCCGAACCGCTTCGAAACGAGGAAGGAGGAAGCATTTGACGACGGCTGGCATGTCGAACCGGAAGAACTTGAACTACCGGTAGTGCAGACGGAGTTTATTCCCGATAATTCTAAGTCCATCATTAGTTATGTCGATAGTCCTGACCTCATGATGGAGTCGTCGATCAACCCGTACCGTGGTTGCGAACATGGCTGTGCATATTGCTATGCCCGTCCTTCACATGAATACCTAGGTTTTAACTCTGCCCTGGATTTCGAGACGAAGATCCTTATCAAGCCAAGAGCTGCAGAACTTCTTCGTGATGAAATGATGAAGCCATCGTATAAACCTACGATCATGACGCTCTCCGGCAACACCGATTGCTACCAGCCGGTCGAGCGAAAGCTGCGCATTACGCGAAGCATCCTTGAAACACTGCACGAGTTTAAACACCCGGTCGGCATCATTACAAAAAATGCGCTTGTTGCCCGGGACATCGACATTCTCTCAGAGATGGCAAAACTGGATCTGGTAATGGTCATCCTTTCGATCACCACGCTCGATCTGGATCTCTCACGTAAACTGGAGCCACGTACGGCAACTCCGCAGCGAAAACTCGAGACGATCCGACGTCTGACAGACGCAGGCATTCCCTGTGGTATCATGCAGGCGCCGATCATCCCTGGCCTGACCGATAAGGAAACGCCAGCCATCATGAAAGCTGCCAGCGATCACGGTGCCATCAGCGCCGGATATACGATCTTACGACTATCGCATGGCCTTCGCGATATTTTCCAGGATTGGCTAAAGAAGCATGTGCCCTTAGAGGAGAATCGAATACTAAGTCGCATTCGGATGGTCCGTGACGGAGAATTGACGTCGACCGATTGGGGCAAGCGCATGAAAGGCGATGGAGCATACGCCGAGTATGTAAAAAGCCAGTTCAAGGTCATGACGAGAAAGTATGGGCTCAACCAGAAGAAGATTCATCTTGCAACGGAGCATTTCAGGCGACCGGGGACGCTGTTCGGATAGCATTTCGTATATTAATAGCGTAAACAACGAGCACCTATTATGGCAGCGAACGATACCTTTCTTTTCGATCTCGACCAGTTTTTTGCGGGTGGCAATACCTGGCAAGCTGGACTCTATCAGCAACTCGATGGCTTAACACTCGATCAGGTGCTTTGGAAACCGGCACCTGACCGTCACTCGATATGGGATGTGACCCTCCACGTGAACCACTGGAAAGAGTATACGATCGCGTACATTCGAGGCCTGGAAAAAACCATTGCAGAAGGTAACTGGACCCTGGCCCCGTCAGAAGCCAGTGATGCTAACTGGCAGAAAGAACTTGCGCGCACGAAGTCGTTACATGACGACCTGAAAGTAGCAGTCCAGAGTCTCGGCGAAGGCCTGTTCGATACCGCTGAGAAGAAATCGAACTACGTCCGCCAGCTTATCTGTCATGATGCATATCATGCCGGACAGATAGGTCTGTTGCGCGTCATGCAAGGGCTTAAACCAATCGAATAAACGAATATATTTCCGGCATACTCCGTTACATATTCCCTCCCACTAAGCAATGTAACTGATGTTCCAACGGCTTCTGCTTCGCTATTACCGGGTTGTTGCCTCTGTATATCTCTATAACGAATACCGGGGGTATACTGAGTTAGAGCGACTGCTTGCAGCAGTTAAGCATAAATTTCCGGAAGAAGCTGCATTCATTGAAGCAGTGGAAAAGCATACGGAAGATGAGCGTAAGCATTACCGGATGTTCAAGCATTACTTTGAGGCTAACGGTATTAACCCGCTTGCTGTCGAGTGGTCTTCCGGATATGTCGATCGGTTCGTAAAGCTGATCTTCAGGAAAAAACTAGACGAACTCGACACAGGAGCAATAATCGAGAACGATAAGCTTTTCTTCAAGCTCTGTCGGCTGGTAATGATGACGGAATTCCGCGGCATGAAGCAGATCGATGGCCTACTACGGTCAAGCTTGATCCGCCGGAACAGCGAACTTCTCCGCATATTCCGGATCGTTGAGCGCGATGAGCCGAGTCATTGCTACCCCTATCAGCAGTGGCTACAATCGCGTGGAAGCCACGAACCGGGCCTGCGCGAGCGGCTTACCGATCTCTGGGTTCACTATTCTCTGATCTTGCTAAAATTTCCAGTGTTGTTTCTTAACCCGTTTCAACCACGGCTCGAGCGCTTCCCCGCCTAGTGAACGCCTTATCTTTGTGACTCTATTCTTTGATCAATATGCGAATTCTCTGCCTTCTTGTTGTACTTCTTAGTCCAATCTCCGTTTTTGCCCAGGACTCCACCTGGCTTACTGACGTAACAGAACAGGTAGGCCTTGATAGCGATAGCCTCTACAATTTCCGTATATACGTCACCGATTTCAACAATGATGACTACCCGGACTTGCTGTTACAATATGGTAACTGGGGACAGAATCAGTTGCGGCTCTTCCTGAACCTGGATGTATTTGGCAACCGAGCCTTTGCCGATATCACACAGGTCAGCGGCATCAATCCACCGGGGCGGATCGCCGATGTAGCAGTGGTGGCTGATTTTAATAATGATGGCAATGTCGATATTGTCACCAATGTATGGTATCACGCGTACGTGAATGTGAACAATGTATGTGTTGAGAATCCCGATACTGCACAAAGAAATGGAAGCGGATTGCGTATCCTGCTTGGCGATGGCACCGGAAAGTTTGTGATCAAAGAGAATAGTGGTCTTGAAAGTATTCCGCCAAATTCCGGAAGCGGGTTGCCCGTACTTGATTTTGATCGCGACGGGAATCTCGATCTCTACGTAGGGTCATGGTACACCGGATGGTGCGACCCGAATGCGGGGGGACTTGTTCCGGATAAAAAGTATTTGCTCAGAGGCCTGGGTGACGGTAGCTTTGTCGATGTCACAGCTACAAGCGAAATTGAGAGCGAAGCAAACTATGGGCTCTTTGGAGCGAATGTTGCTGACTTTAACAATGACTGTTACGCCGATATCATCAATACTCCATATGACGACAAAGGAACCGGAAATGTCTT
Organism: Candidatus Kapaibacterium sp.; assembly: GCA_025450975.1. Classification (GTDB taxonomy): domain Bacteria; phylum Bacteroidota; class Ignavibacteria; order Palsa-1295; family Palsa-1295; genus JANWLI01. Next base: position 9,266 of record JANWLI010000153.1, read on the forward strand.
TCAGAATCAGGGCAATGGTACGTTCCTTGATGTAGCATCTGCAGTTGGCTTCGATCTTCATTACCGTCTCGGAAATTATGGTCAGGGCATGGTACCCTGGGAGGCAATGCCATATGATTTTGACAATGACGGCGACATCGATTTTCTCGTACCCTTCGTTCATGGGAGCACATCGGCTACTCGCGGCAAAACATGCATCTACGTTAACGGTGGTGAGCAAAATGACTGGAGCCTGACACCCGATCCTGACCTGATCACAAGAAAGAGTCCACAATCTTTTGGAGGTCATTATGGCGATCATAAGGCTATCTGGTGGGATATCGACAATAACGGGTTGGTCGATCTGCTGATCTCTGATGGCGGATATGGCTCAAACTTCAATACGACCGGCGAGCGGCTGCACTTCTGCTTGCAGGATGCCAACCACAAGTTCACCGACGTCACAAAAGAGCTGGGCTTTATCGCCGGCACCTCTGCTTCGACCATTGATACGATCATCAAGGGACCGCATGCGATCGAACCGATCGATTACGACCTAGATGGCGATGACGATCTGGTCGCTGGGATGCTCTACAATCCGACACACCCCTTCCTCTTCTTAAAAAATGATGTCGGTACTAAGAATAATTGGCTGAAAGTTAAGCTTGAAGCACCTGCTGGGGTGAATAAAAGTGCGATCGGAGCACGCATCTACGTTACCGCCGGGGGCATCGCACAAATGCGTGACATCGAGGCGGGTCAGGGACATTTTGGCGGGCAGCAGCCGTTCATGCTTACGTTTGGGTTAGGCGATGCAACGACGATCGATTCCGTCGTCGTCCGGTGGCCCGATCAGAATTGTTCGCGGACAGTTATCACCGGAGTGCCGGTCAGGAAAACCATTGTGATCAATAAGGATGGTTTTCGAACTCTTGGCGCTGTGATGCAGCAAGAACAGCCATCGCCGAAGCTTCGCCTCTATCCGAGTCCTGCAACAGGTGATCACCTAATAGTCTCCGGAGATACTCAGCTTGCCGGCGTGGTGGAGATCCATTCACTGGGAGGTGAAAGGCTGTTGCGGCAAGATAGTACATCGAATCGGTCACAGGAGCTTCAAGTCCCTATCAACAATTTTGGCAACGGTGTGTACCTCTTTACGATGACCCTGATAGAAGGCCCATCGTTAAATTCATTTTTTGTTATCAACCGATGATCAAGACGTTTGGCCTAACGCATATCAGCCTTGCCGTTCGTGATCCGGAGCGATCACTGAAGTTCTACACAGATGTGTTTGGCGTCAAAGAATACTTTCGCGACGATGCGAGTATTCAGGTGATCGGCCCCGGCGGAAAGGAAGTGCTTGCCTTTGAATATGAACCGGAGCATGCCGGCAAACAAGGCGGGATCCGTCATTTTGGTTTTCGCCTGATAACTCCGGACGACATTGACGCAGCCGTCACTGCAGTCGAAGCAGCTGGAGGAAAGCTCCTTCGTCGCGGCGAATTCTCTCCCGGCTATCCGTACGCGTATGTAAGCGACCCTGACGGCTACGAGATCGAGATCTGGTACGAATAGTATGGCGTGTGCGCCCTTGCAGGCCTCCATGCCATCGACAATGGCCACACAAAGGCTCTAAAGATCATCAAACACTGACCGCGTCAAAATCCGCGAAATTTGCAAGATATAAGTGGTTCTCTGGCACCCCATTTGTACTTAAGTGGGGTGTTCGCATATTGCGGACCTTGAAAACTAATGATAATATAAGAGGTGAATGACTATGCGTAAATTAATCAAAAAATCTCCCTTTAGATTATTAGCAGCAGCACTCTTATTAACTTGTGCTTCGGTCTTCGCGCAAGGACCTATGAACAGAGATTTTGGCGTGGGTCTTATGCTTGGTGAACCTTCGGGCGCCACAGCAAAGTATTGGACTGCTTATGACCAGGCACTTGTAGGATCGGTAGGCTTATCGCGTTTCGATATGACGCGCGCGGGTCTCGATTATCTATGGCATTTTGATGCTTTCACTTCAGATGTTGTAGGTCTTTATGCCGGTCCTGGTGTAGCTGTTGGAGCTATTCAGGGTTCCTCTGAAGATCGCGTGGGTGCACGCGCAATGCTCGGCTTGAATGTCGTGCCGCGTTCAACTGCACTCGAGCTCTTCTTCGAAGCAGGACCGCTGTTTACCATTCCTGATAATGGTGGCGTAAATACGTCGCTTGACGCAGCAGCAGGTATTCGAATCTATCCGTAACGCATACTTCATGTATGCAATACAGATCACGAAAGCAGCTTTGTAATAAAGCTGCTTTCGATTTTTAAATAAAAAAACGGCTGGGTTGACCAGCCGTTTTCTTATATACTTAATCGTTATTACGCGGGCATCGGCGCGATGCCACCAAGGTCCTTAAGCGGCGGCACGACGACATCGTCAGCGATCTTGATATTACGCTTTTCCGGTGGTTTCGGGGTCACTTCCTTTTCGAACGGACTGAGCTTTCCGCCACTGATAATCGTGTCGATCTCTTCGGCGGTAAGCGTCTCGCGGATCAGTAACTCCT
>JANWLI010000154.1 GCA_025450975.1 Candidatus Kapaibacterium sp.
AACATGAAACGTCTTTTCACACTAACAGCGATCCTCTATGGGATCGCTGTTAGCGCTCCGAGTCTGGTCAGTGCTCAGGGACCCCTCGGACGCGACTTCGGATTTGGTCTTTCTATTGGCAATCCATTAGGCGGAACGATCAAATACTGGACCGCATCGGATCAGGCGCTGGCCGCTTCGCTCGGAGCCGATTACTTTGGCTCACCGCGACTCAATGTCGATTACCATTGGCATTTCAACGCCTTCAACTCAGATGTTGTCAAGCTCTATGCCGGTCCCGGACTCGCGATCGGCTTTGGCGGCGGACGAGAGTACTTATGGTATAAAAAAGGCCATGACTACTACTTCTACCGCGAAGATGGCAAGACAGGTATCGGCGGACGAGTCCTACTGGGCCTCAATGTGACGCCCCGTCGCAGCCCGATCGAGATGTATATCGAAGCGGGCCCACTTGTCGGACTTTCTCCGGCATTCGGAACATCAGTAGACGCTGCCTTAGGTATTCGATTCTATCCGTAAATTTCGTTCAACTGTGGTAATTAAGCCGCCTTATGGCGGCTTCTTTTATGTTACGAAAAGATCTGCGCAAATTCAAATGAATAATTATGTAACTTAATGCATAATTATTCGTTTAGTTGGCTTATGAATTTGGGACATAAAGTACCGGTATCCATTGTAGGCGGGACAGGCTATAGCGGCGAAGCGCTGCTGAAGATCCTGTTGCGTCATCCGGCCGTTCGTATCGATCGGATCTATGGACAAGCAAATGCCGGGAAAAAGATCGGAGAAGTATTCCCGGCGTTCACCGGTGTCCTTACTACGACGATCGAGCAGTATCACCTAACAGATACAGGGAGCAGCGAATTGTTCTTCCTTGCCTTACCCTCGGGGCACGCAATGGAGATCGTTCCGGAGTTGCTCAAGGCAAATAAGAAAGTGATCGATCTCAGTGGAGATTACCGTCTTCGCGATGCACGTATCTACAAGCAGTACTATGGGCAGGCACACACCTCTCATGAACTGACACACGAAGCCTACTATGGTATTCCTGAACTTGATGGTGCGCCAGGGCACGGTCTTTCGCTCGTCGCTAATCCTGGCTGCTATCCGACGAGTGCCATTCTGCCGTTAGCGCCGCTCCTGAAGGAAGGATTGCTCAAAAATGATACTATCGTTATCAATTCACTCTCCGGTGTAACCGGCGCAGGAAAGAAAGCCACGCAGGAAATGTCCTTTGCAGAGATCGACAGCTCTGTAAAAGCGTATAAGGTCACCGGGCATCAGCATATTCCGGAGATCGAACAGGCATTGAGTGCATTTACGGGAAAAAATGTCTCCGTGACATTTACGCCGCATCTTATTCCTATTCGGCGCGGGATCTATACGACGATCGTTGCCGACATGGAAGGTTCGGTAACGAGTGCAGATATTGCACAGACGTTTCAGGAGTATTACGGCACAAAATACTTTGTCCGGTTGCGTGGTGAGCAGGCGCCGGAGATCAAGCACGTCGTGCATACCAATTTTATCGATATAGGCTGGAACGTTGACGCCGTTAAGAAAAAGGTCATCCTAACTTCCGCGATCGATAATTTGATCAAAGGTGCTGCCGGACAGGCCGTGCAGAATATGAATATCCTCTTTGGGTTGCCGGAAGAAACGGCGTTACACTGACTTAGTACTATGAAAAGCTATACCATGACAACAGGCGGCATCACTGCGCCTAAAGGATTTTTAGCGTCCGGTGTCTTTTGCGGCATTCGCAAAAGCAAAAAGGATATTGCTATTATTCGCTCGGAAGTGCCGGCCGCGGTTGCTGCAGTCTTTACCATGAGTACGACGCAGGCAGCGCCCGTCGTTATCGACAAGGCAACGCTTCTGCGTTCATCGAAATGCTCGGCGATCACCGTCAATAGCGGAAATGCAAATGCATGTACGGGCGAGCAGGGGATGAAGGATGCCGAGGAAATGATCGAGCTGACTGCGAAGGCGCTTAGCATTCCTCGCGATGAAATTCTCATTTCGTCGACAGGGGTGATCGGCCAATATTTGCCGATGGATGCCATTCGCGAAGGCATTGCAATGGCAGCGCAGGCACTATCGGCCAATGGAAGTGGCGATGCAGCCGACGCGATCATGACGACGGATACCTACGCGAAGGAATTAGCACTGTCGCTCGATATTGAGGGAGTGACAGTGACCATCGGTGGCATTGCCAAAGGATCGGGTATGATACAGCCGAACATGGCAACCATGCTTGGTTTTCTTACGACCGATGCCAATATCGATCAGGCGTTTCTCCAGAAGACGTTTCGCGCCGGTGTGGAGCTGTCGTTCAACCGCATATCGGTCGACGGGGACACCAGCACGAACGACATGGCGGTCATCCTTGCCAATGGGCAAGCCGGGAATGTACAAATTACCGAGGGAAGTCCGGCAGCCGCCATCTTCACCGAAGCGCTTAACGACATCATGCTTGCTCTTGCGAAGATGATCGCGCGCGACGGCGAGGGAGCTACGAAGCTCGTCGAGATCATCGTGACGGGCGCTGAGAACGATGGCGAAGCAGTGATCGCCGCGCGTTCGGTTGCGAATTCCAATCTCGTAAAAACGGCAATTCACGGCGAAGATGCAAATTGGGGACGCATCCTGGCAGCGCTTGGCTATTCCGGGATCGACTTTCATCCGCACGATGTCGAACTTGCCTTTAACGATCTGCCGATTCTTGGTAAGCAGTTCGCCATTCTTATCGATGAAGAGAAAGTGAAGCAGTCGCTGGCAGGCGATAGCCTAACCGTGCAGATCGACCTTAATAAAGGAGCAGGGAATGCTACGTTCTGGACCTGCGACCTTTCGAAGCAATATGTTCATATTAATGCCAGCTACCGCTCGTAAACCATGAATAATCTACTCATGACTAAAGAAGAGATCCTTATTGAAGCGCTCCCGTATATCCAACGGTATGAAGGGACGACCTTCGTCATTAAATATGGCGGAGCGGCGATGACGGAAGCAAAGCTCAAAGAATCGTTTGCAAAAGATGTGATTCTTCTGCGAAAGATCGGCATCCGCGTTGTCATTGTGCATGGCGGAGGAAGTGCGATAACCAGTCTTTCCGAGAAACTCGGCCATACCACCAATTTTCATGACGGGCAGCGCATCACGGACGATGACACGCTCGCTTCCGTCATGATGGCGCTTGTCGGCACTGCCAATAAAGAGATCGTTCGTCTTATCAATACGAATGGCGGCACGGCGATCGGTCTTGCCGGGATGGATGGCCGGTTGCTCTCCGGATCGAAGATGCTCCACGATGGCGTGGATCTTGGTGCCGTAGGGAAGATCGATTCGGTCAACACAAAATTGCTTGACCTGCTCATCTCCGATGGAGCCATTCCGGTTATTGCTCCCGTCGCTGTTGGCGATGAGGGAGAACTCTATAACGTCAATGCCGACTTTGCTGCTGCAGCGATCGCCTCTGCATTGCATGCCGAAAAGTTGTTTTATCTGACGGATACCGAGGGGATCCTTACGAACGGCGAGTTAGTACCAACGCTCACTGCAGAGAAAGCGCAACAATTGATCACCAGTGGTGAACTGAGCGGAGGCATGGTGCCGAAGGTCAGTTCAGCCTTTGAGGCTATCGATAGTGGTGTGCACAAAGTGCATATCATTAATGGTACACGCAAGCATTCGTTGCTTCTGGAGATCTTCACCAACGTTGGCGTAGGCACGCAGATCATCCGTTCTGAAGGCCGCCCGAAAGGTACAGCCGCACAGCCAAAGACGAAACGCGACCTGATCGACTTTTCCACGCTCGATCAGACGACCCTCCTTGAATTGTTCAAGCTCAGCGATATGCTGAAGGCACATCCGGAGATCAAGCCGCTTACCGGGAAATCAGTAGCAGTGTTGTTTCAGAAGCCGTCGTTGCGGACGCGGATCTCCTTTGAGGTCGGCATCGCCGAACTCGGCGGTACGCCGGTGATCCTGGGCGATGAGTCGATCGGGATCGGCAAACGCGAAAGTGTGTTCGATACGGCAAAGGTGATCTCCCGCTACTGCGACGCGATCATTGCGCGCGTATTTGGGCATGATCTTATTCGAGAGTTAGCCGAATACGCAGACGTACCTGTTGTTAATGCTCTTTCCGATCTTCTGCATCCGTGTCAGATCTTAGGGGATGCGTACACACTGTATACGCACAATAAACTTCATCCGGGTGTCAAGGTTGCTTTCATCGGCGATGGCAATAACGTCGCGAACTCCTGGATCGAACTTGCAGGCATCTTTCCCATTCATCTTGCGATCGCCTGTCCGAAGGGATTCGAACCTTCGGCGACGCTCATCGAGCAAGCACTTGCGAAGGGACTGAGTACGATCGAGATCCTTCGCGATCCGTATGCAGCCGCTCGAGGCGCAGAGGTACTCTATAGCGATGTGTGGACCAGTATGGGACAGGAGGACGAGCGGAGTGACCGGTTGAAAATATTTGCTGCGTATCAGATCAATGCGGCGCTACTGAACGTTGCTTCGCCGAATGCCTGTATCATGCACTGCCTGCCGGCGCATCGCGGTGAGGAGATCACCGATGAAATGATGGGCGTGCCACAATCGGTTATATTTGAACAGGCCGAGAACCGTCTCCATATTCAAAAAGCAGTACTTGCTACACTTATTGGAGGCGACGATGTTCGGGCCGGGCATCTATCCTCACGTAACGGTACACATCATGAACAAACAACGACGACAGTTTCTCATTAAAGAGATCATCTCCGATAAAGCCATTGGCAGCCAGGATGAACTTGCAAAAGAACTGAAGAAAGCCGGCGAGATCGTCAACCAGGCGACGCTGTCACGCGATATGCAGGAGATGGGCATCAGCCGCATCAATACGATGCATGGCGCTCGCTACCAATTCAATCTTGAGGGTGAAGAAAAACGCATTCGCACGCTGATCAGCATAGAAATTCAGAACATTCATTCGAATGAGACGATGGTCGTTGTTCGCACACTTCCCGGCCGGGCGCAAGGTGTGGCGGAGATGATCGACAGCTTAAAATTGCCGGGCGTGCTGGCAACCCTTGCCGGAGATAACACGATCTTTATCGCTCCGTCATCGGTAAAAAAAGTACAGAGCGTGGAATTAGCACTACGAACATTTATTGCAAAAGAGGATTCATAAATGAGTATGGAAGGCATCGAAGGAGCGCGGATCGCGCTGGCATTTTCCGGCGGACTCGATACTTCGGTCATGATCAAATGGCTGCAGGAAAAGTATCATGCCGAGATCGTAACGGTCTCCGGACATTTAGGGCAGGAGAAAGAGCTTCGCGATATCAAAGAAAAAGCGTACGCTCTTGGTGCAGTCGCTGCGCATGAAGTCGATCTGCGTGAGGAATTCGTATCCGACTTCGCCTTTCGCGCTCTCAAGGCCGGCGCACTCTACGAGGGAGCATACCCGCTGGCGACAGCGCTTGGGCGTCCGTTGCTTGCCAAAACGCTTATCGAGGTTGCACAACAAGAGCAGTGCACCGTTGTTGCGCACGGCTGTACGGGTAAAGGAAATGACCAGGTCCGCTTCGAGGCGTCCGTATGGGCGCTTGCTCCGGAACTTCGGGTGATCGCCCCGGTTCGTCATTGGGAGTTTCGCTCCCGTGAGCAGGAGATCGCGTACTGTCAGGAACGTGGGATCCCCGTCACTGCCACAAAGGCAAGTCCGTATTCAATAGATGAGAACATCTGGGGGACAAGCATCGAGTGCGGCGTACTCGAAGATCCGACCGTTGCGCCGCCGGAAGATGCGTATCAGCGCACACTCTCACCGGAGGATGCACCGGATACGGCAACTACCGTTGTCATCTCGTTTGAAAGGGGTGTGCCGGTGATGGTTAACCACGAACGTTTGTCGCCGTTCGAACTCGTCAAAAAAGCAAATCATCTTGCCGGTACGAACGGTATCGGTCGTATCGACCTCATCGAGAATCGTCTCGTGGGTATCAAGTCACGGGAGATCTACGAGGCGCCGGGAGCGACGATCCTGCATTTTGCGCACCGTGAGCTCGAACGACTAACACTTGATAAACTTTCCATGCGATTCAACGAACGAGTGGCAAGTGAGTACGCCGATCTTATTTACAATGGCTTGTGGTATTCGCCGCTGCGGAGCGCACTCGATGCGTTCGTCGACGAAACACAAACAAATGTTACCGGAGAGATCACCCTACAGCTCTACAAAGGAACGGTAAAGGTCCTTTCGCGCTCTTCGGCATTTTCACTTTACGATAAAGCGCTCGCTTCGTATTCGGAAGAAGACAGCTTCGACCATCGTGCAGGCGAAGGCTTCTCGAAAATATTTTCGCTTCCGCTGCGCACGATCGCCCGTTCGAAGCAAGCATCGCTGTATCAATCGTAAGGATCCACGGACATGAAGAACGAATCGCTGTGGAGCGGACGCTTCCGCAAAGGGCTGCATCCTTTGGCTAAGCGCTTTTCTTCGTCGATAGCAATCGACGCAAGACTCTATGCCGAAGATATTACCGGCAGCATTGCACATATTACGATGCTCGCTTCCTCGTCCATTGTATCTCAGGAGGAGTGCCATACCATTGTTACGGCGCTTGAGGCGATCAGGAATGAGATCGAAAACGGAGCATTGCAATTGAACGCAGAGGAAGAGGATGTTCATCTTGCGATCGAGCGGCTGCTTATCGAACGTGTTGGTGAGGTTGGCGGTAAACTGCATACTGCCCGCAGCCGCAACGATCAGGTTGCACTTGACGAGAGATTGTATCTTAAAAAAGTGCTTCCGCAGCTTCAGCGCTCCGTACGCGGACTGCAGGTGGCTTTGCTAACGCAGGCCGAGGCTCATAAGGAGACGATCGTCCCTGGGTATACACACATGCAGCATGCTCAGCCAGTGCTGCTGGCGCATCATCTGCTTGCATACCTTCCTATGCTCGATCGCGATCACGAGCGTCTCGGTGATTGTCTGCGTCGCCTCGACACCTCGCCGCTCGGTGCTGCGGCCTTCGCCGGCACATCGTTTCCGATCGATAGGGAGCATGCCGCTAGCTTATTGGGATTTTCGGGAGTCATGCTCAATAGTATCGATGCCGTAAGCGCCCGCGATCATCTTGTGGAGTGCATTGCCGATTGCTCAATACTCGCCATGCATCTGAGCCGTCTCGCCGAAGAGCTGGTGCTGTGGTCCACGAGTGAGTTTGGCTTTGTGGAAATGGGCGATGAGGTGACGACCGGAAGTAGCATCATGCCGCAGAAGAAAAATCCTGATATGGCAGAGCTTGTGCGGGGCAAGACCGGCAAAGTCTATGGAGCACTTGTTGCGCTTCTGACAACAATGAAGGCACTACCGCTCGCCTATAATCGTGACATGCAGGAAGATAAAGAACCGCTCTTCGATGCGCTTGATACTGTCGGTGACTGTACAACGATCATGACGCTCATTCTCGAGCATTCGCATTTTCAGTGCGAGCGTATGGAGCGCGCGTGCGAGAATGACATGCTGCTTGCCACCGAGATCGCCGATTATCTCACGCGCAAAGGAATGCCATTCCGTTCGGCGCATACGACGACCGGTCAGCTGATCGCATATGCAGAAAACCAGAAGAAAGCATTGGCAGCAGTTGAGCTCGCAGAGTTGAAGACGTTTTCACCGCTTTTTGAGGGTGACGTGTCAGACGTCCTTTCGAATAAGGCAAGCATAGCGGCAAAACGCTCATTGGGAAGCACGTCCTATCAGTCGGTAACTGAGCAGATCGTGTATTGGCAGAATATCCTCAAATAAATATCTTTATAGTAGTAGAGTGCAATGACAGAAACCCTCGAAGCAGTATCGGTGGAAGTAGCTGAACGCGAAAAACAAACGATCTTTCAAACCTACGAGCGTTTGCCGATCGGCGAAGTGATGTCCGCATCCGGATCGTACCTCTATACACAGGATGGCAAACGATATCTCGATGCTATTGCAGGCTTGGGAGTAAATGCCCTGGGGCATTCAGATCCGGCACTTGTTCTTGCCGTACAGCAACAAGCCGAGCGATACCTTCACCTATCGAACCTCTATTTGCAAGGGCCACAGGTACGACTTGCCGAACAACTCACCCGCATGACAGGATGGGATAAGGTTTTTTTCACAAACTCCGGTACGGAAGCAGTCGAAGGAGCATTCAAACTTGCACGGAAGTATTTTTCCGATCCGAACAAGGTAGGCCTTGTCGGGTTAAGTAATGGGTTTCATGGACGTACCTACGGTCCTCTAAGCGTCATGGATAAACCGAAGTATCGTGAGGGCTTCGGGCCATTTGTGCCAAATACTGCTGTGGCCGATGTTCTTGATGTTGCGTCATTGCGTGCATCCGTTTCAGAAGCGACAGCTGCCGTTATTGTCGAAGTGATACAAGGTGAAGGCGGCATTCATGAAATGACAGAAGAGTTTGTGATCGCGCTTCATGAGTTGCGAGAGCAGTATGGTTTTCTCATTATTGCCGACGAGATCCAATCCGGTGTCGGGCGGACGGGGACATTTTTTGCTTACGAGCAATTCGGCTTAGCGCCGGATATCGTCGTGTGTGCCAAAGCGATCGGCGGCGGGCTGCCGCTTGGAGCGATCCTTACGAGCAATACTATTGCATCGGTTTTTACACCCGGCAGTCATGGAACCACGTTTGGCGGCAATGCACTTGCATGCGCAGCAGGAAGTATTGTATTGGATCGGCTCGCTGCCGATCTCCAGGAGAATATCCTGCGCCTGGCCCCGTTGTTCTTTTCGAAGCTCGGCGAACTACGTGAACGCTATCCAGGGATGATTCACAGCGTACGAGGGAAGGGATTTATGATCGGTATTGAAATGCATGGCTCTGCAAAACAGATCGCGCAGGGATTGTTAACAGAGCATCACATTATTGTCAATGTCACCGGCAATGAAGTGATACGGCTTCTGCCACCGCTCGTATGGTCTGAAAGAGAAATTAACGAATTTTTATATGGATTCGAATGCATGCTCAAGACTTTGCGTAATTAACTGCTCATCGGGCGGGTTTGCCGATTCACCCGTAAAATTTATTTACTATTTAGAACGACAAAACTTAACTTTCTCATAAGTCTGCTTGCCCTAAGTCGTTGATAATGAGCTCCTTGCAGTAGTGGCATGGTTCTTGGGGTCTGCTTGCTGCAGAAACTGCAGCATGAAATCGAAAGTCAGTAGCATATTGATCCACGCCCCTGCGGGAAAGGTCTTTGTCGAATATGTCTAACATCTTCAGACATAGTTTGTCATTCGGACTTGCCATAAGTCTTCTGATCTCGTCTGTGGGGTACTCCGTGATAAGTTTTGCTTGTCCCGAGATGGAGGATGAAACGACGATCTGTACAAATTGTGCGTCATCTGACCAGCAGGCGCAAAAAAATTGTTGCAAACCGCGCGTAGAACGTAAAGTAGTGAAGGCTGAATTTGAAAAGCCTGAACACCTCAAGCCACTGTTTGTCCAAATTGCGTGCATCGCATTTACGAGCATCGCTATTAACACTGTTGATATTGCACGTTCCAGTGTTACGCGTTTTGAAACATGCCTGTACGATCCTCCGGCGGATACGTGTGCCCTTTTATCAACCTACCTGATCTAACTAGCCTCATTCTTTGTATATTCAACACATGCTCATGCTATGAGCTTGTTGAAGTTGAGTTTAAACATTTCTTTTAATTTATCTACGTTCAACCATGAAAACGACCCTACTTTTTATCGCAGTGCTGCTCACTTCCATCGTTGGTTGTGGTAAAGATACACCGGCCGATAAACCCAGTGACAGCGCTACAAGCCAGTCGGCACAGCCTTCCCAAAGCTCAGAGCCAGGTAAAAAGCCAGAGATGACTTTTCACGTGATGGCGACTGTAACGGAGATCGATCAACCAAAAGAGAAGATCAGGCTCGACCACGAAAAAATGGAAGGATACATGGAAGCAATGGAAATGCCTTTCAAAGTATCGAATCCAGCAGTCTTCACACAAGTAACCGTTGGTGCCAAAGGACGCTTCACCGTTGAAGTTACCGATGGCATCGGCGTTATCACAGGCGTGCAGCTTATACAATAACGATGAAATCCCATGCTCACATAGTGCAGCGGTTGATGCTGTGTGTGTGCATCTTCTCAGGCACTGCCTATGCGCAGCTGTCTTTGGAGGATGTACTCACCAGGATCGATAGTCATCCCGAGTTAGTGGTCCGTCGTGCAGTCATCGAGGCTGCTGAGGCTCGGATCCCAATGCGCTCCTCGCTGATGGAGCCAAAACTGATCCTTGGTGTGCAGAATGTGCCCACCAGTTTCAGCTTCCGCGAGGATCCGATGACGGCAAAGGTCATTGGCATCGAGCAAATGCTGCCGTATCCGGGAAAATTACGTACAGAGCGTTCCATCGGTCAGTATGATGTGACTATTGCACAGGCCAGACTCGAAGAAGTCAGGAACCGGCTCCGGCGGGATGTGAAGGTAGCATGGTTTGATATTCTCCATCGCCAACAAGCCATTGAGGTGAATGCCCGGCATGTAAAGCTCATCGATGCGTTCAAGCAGGAGCTTGCTGTCAAGGTCGCCTACGGCAAGTCCTCACTTTCTCAACTGGACCTACTTGACCTTGAGCAAACAGAACTCATGCAGATGATCGCAGAAGATAGTGCGATGATGGCAATGCAAGTGACCAAACTCCAGTATGCCACAGATGTTCAGGACCTGCGCATTCATGTCAATGAGGCCCTGACGATGCAGTCTTCGTCGTATTCGTTGGATGAGCTGATGAAGAATGCCGGAGTACATAATCCGCAGTTAAAGCAAATGCAGGTTGAAATCGCACAGGCCGGTGCATCTATTGAGCGAGCGAAGTTAGAGCGCTATCCGGATTTCGACATCATGCTTATGTATATGCAGCGCGATGATCTGCCATCCGGCGGTCACGGACTGCCTAATACTCCACAAATGGATATGTTCTCTGCTCAGGTCAGCATCAATCTTCCGTTTATCGACTATGGCGGCGCCCGATCGGCGATGGTAGCCGAAATGGAAGCTATGCGTGCGATGAAGATCGCCGAACAAGCGCAAATGGAACGCGAAATTCGGATGATGCTTTCGGAGAGACTTGTACGGCTCGCAGAGCTTCGTCGCAAGCATGAGCTTTTTACCTCTTCGATCTTTCCGTCGATCGAGAATAGGATCAAGCTATTCATTACCGAGTATCAGTTTGATAAGACCTCTCTGCAGACGACGATTTCCCAGATCATCACATTCCTTCACAAGGAGCACGAAGTTCTGGAACTACGATCGGAGTATCAGAAAACATTAGCGGAAGTAGCATACCTGGTTGGGACTGAACTTCAGGAGAACATGAGGTAACACGATGAAGAACGAAGTACTCGATCGATCACAACGGCGCAAGCGGGTCTGGATCCTCGCAGGAGTCGGGACGCTCCTTATCGTACTCTTTGGCGCGTGGATGTTGTTTTTGCAACCACAGGGTGATAGCGTAACGGTAGGCGTTCATGTAGATGATTACACGTGTCCGATGCACCCGCAAATTCAATCGGATAAGCCGGGCGATTGTCCGATCTGTGGCATGCGATTGGTAAAACGCAGTTCACTCAGGCAAGCGGCTTCTTCAGATACGACCAACCCTGAAGCAGTTATGCTTTCGATGTCGTCGGCAGTGAAAGCGAATATCGGTACCATCCGTGTAGAGCGCAGGATACTGAAGAATGAACTTCGGCTGCCGGGGACTATTGAGATCGCCGAACCCAATCAGAGGATCATTGCCGCCAGAACACGAGGGAGAGTCGAAAAGCTGTATGCAAGCCAAACAGGGGCGTATATAAGAGCCGGCATGCCGCTCTATGAATACTATAGTCCCGATCTTGCAAGCGATGTTGCACAGTACATTGTTGCAGGAAATATCGAATTGCGTAGCAACGATGGCCCCGATCATGCAAAGCACATTGACCTGGAGACGGTGGCACGGCAACGCCTCAAACTCTACGGTCTGACCGATAACCAGATCGATTCCTATAAAGCCAAGGGCGAAGCACCGAGTACGTTCACGATCTATGCACCTTCGAGTGGCACAGTGATCCGCAAAAGTGTGGTAGAAGGCGCCTGGCTTGACGAAGGCAGTGTGCTATTTGAAATAGCCGAGCTATCGACCGTCTGGGCTAACTTCGACGTGCCACAGGAAATGCTGTCAAGAGTCACCATCGGCCAGCAGGTTTCGGTCAGCTCATCGGCGTATTCCGGGGTCACGTTCTCAGGAAGAGTGATCTTTATTTATCCTGTAGTCAATGCGGAAACGCGTACTGCCCGTGTACGGGTGTCGCTTCCGAATTCCGGCGGTCGGTTGAAGATCCAAATGTCCGTTGAGGGTGACATGCTGCTGCATTCCGAGAAGGCTCTTGCTATTCCGGCCAGTGCGATCATCCAGACAGGGAAGAAGAGCATCGTTTGGGTCAAGCAATCAGACGGGATGTTTTATCCTCGTGAGGTTGTGCTCGCGTATCGCGATGCCGATGATTACTATCTCGTGCGCGGAGGCTTGGAAGAAGGGGAAGAGATCGCCATTTCCGGCACCTTCCTTATCGATTCGGAACGACAACTAAAGATGTATGCGCCAATGCCAGGGATGGATCATGGCGCCGCCCCTGGTGAGAAGACACCACCTAAAGAGGACGTGCATAAAAAATAGGTCGAGGCAGTTATGATCGAGAAGATAATCGACTGGAGTACACGAAATAAATTCATCGTCCTGATCTTCTTTGCAGTTGTTGCAGGAGTGGGAGTCTGGGCAGTGAAGACGACTCCGCTCGATGCCATTCCCGATCTGTCGGAAAATCAGGTCATCGTGTTTGCCGAATATATGGGACGCTCTCCGCAGACGGTGGAAGATCAGGTCACCTTCCCCCTTGTGACAGCATTACAGGGCATGGCCAAAGTCAAGGCGATCCGCGCACAGTCGATGTTCGGGATGTCGTTTATCTACCTGATCTTCGAAGACGATGTTGAGCAGTACTGGGCCCGGTCGCGTGTTTTGGAAAAGCTCTCCTCGATCCAGTCTGCATTACCTATCGGCGCGAAGACTACGTTGGGTCCGGATGGTACCGGCGTGGGCCATGTGTATTGGTATACAGTCGAAGGAAAAAACTATGATCTCGGTACCTTACGAGCACTTCAGGACTGGTTTGTCAAACCGCAGCTTCAAAGCGTCGAAGGTGTAGCTGAAGTAGCGAGTGCAGGCGGCTATGTACGCCAATATCAGGTGAGCGTGGACCCGTATAAAATGCTTTCGTATGGTCTGGATATTTCCGCAATCCGGTCAGCGACGATGCGGGCAAATAATGATGTCGGCGGGAAGATCGTCGAGGTCAACGAGCGGGAATACTTCGTCCGCGGCCAGGGGTACTTTACCGACATTACCGATATCGAAGATGTGGTGCTCACAGTTAACGGCAGTATTCCGGTTACGATCAAAGACGTTGCAACGGTCGCACTCGTCCCCGACATTCGCCGAGGTTCGATGGAAAAAAATGGAGAGGGTGAGGTTACGGGAGGCATCATCGTCATGCGTCTGGGCGAAAATGCGGAGGCCGTCATTCAACGCGTCAAAGCGAAGATCGAGGAAATTCGTCCCGGGTTGCCCTCGGGAGTTGACATCCATACATCCTATGACCGCTCTGAGCTTATTGAAGCCTCCGTGGATAACCTATTCGATACATTGATCGAGGAAGCGATCATTGTGTCGCTGATCATCCTTTTGTTTCTTTTTCATGTGCCGAGTGCGCTGCGGATTGCAATTGAAATACCAATCTCTGTCCTCATCTCATTTATTATGATGAAGTGGATGGGGATTACCAGCAATATTATGTCCCTTGGTGGCATTGCAATTGGTATTAGTATTCTCATCGACGATTCGGTGGTAATGCTTGAGAATACGCATCGGCATTTGGCTGAGGCCCAGCGCCTTGAACGGGAAACCGGACAGGCCTTCTCTTATCAGGATGTGATCATACGCAGCGTCAAGCAAGTAGCACGTGCGATCTTCTTTTCGCAGTTGATCATTGTTATCAGCTTCCTGCCGGTCTTTCTCCTGACAGGACAAGAAGGAAAATTATTCCATCCGCTTGCTTTTACGAAAACGTTTTCGATTCTCGGAAGTACGGTAGTCTCCATCATGTTGATACCCGTCCTGATGATGTTCACGATGCGGGGAAAATTCAAGAAGGAAGAAGACCATCCGATCTCCAGATTCTTTATCCGGCTGTATGAGCCGATCATACGAAGTGCATTACGATTTCGTAAGACAACGCTTATTTTGAACGTTCTGGCTCTTCTTGCTGCGATTCCAATTAGAGTACGTCTCGGGAGTGAATTTATGCCTCCGCTCGACGAAGGCAGCCTGCTGTTCATGCCAACCATGCTTCCCAATGTCTCCGTAGCAGAGGCAACGCGGATCATGAGTGTGCAGGATCGGATCATCAAGCAGTTGCCGGAGGTGCATCATGTTCTTGGAAAAGTAGGGAAGGCGGAAACAGCCACCGATCCTGCTCCGGTGTCCATGATCGAAACTATCATCCTCCTAAAACCAAAGGAGGAATGGCGCGATGGTATGACGAAGGATAAGATCGTCGAAGTGCTTGACTCGGCTTTGCGTATGCCCGGCGTTGCCAATGGCTGGACGCAGCCCATTATTAATCGGATCAATATGCTTTCGACCGGCGTGCGAACGGACCTCGGCGTGAAGATCTTCGGCTCGAACCTCGATACATTGGAAGCGCTGGCCATTGAAGCGGAGATGATCCTCAAAGACGTGTCGGGTGCTGCCGATGTTGTAGCTGAGCGAGTACAAGGCGGATCGTTTTTGGATATTCAAGTCGATCGGGATAAAGCGGCACGGTTTGGTTTATCGCCGCAAGATGTCAACGATGTCGTTGAGACGGCAATCGGCGGCGAAAATTTGGGGACCTTTATCGAGGGTCGCGCCCGCTTTCCGATCGCGGTTCGATACGGTCAGGCATTCCGTTCGTCCGTCGAAGCGATCGGTCAATTGCCGATTCCAGTCAAGCGCAGTAGCAAGATAGCTGCAGCATCCGGCATGGGGAGCATGGCTGCTACCGATCGATCGACGGCAGAGCAAGCATTGCCGGGTATGGCGGGAATGGGCTCGAGCCCGGCGCAGGAGGGAGGGGCTCCGCCTTCACGATCGGCAAGCCAGTCTTTAAGCACATCATTGTTTGAGCCTCCTTCTCTTGGTATTACTCCGTATGTTCCATTATCGGAGATAGCAAGCGTTACCTATACTTCCGGTCCTCCGATGATCGCCAGCGAGAATGGCTTGCTGCGTTCGGTTGTCTTTCTTAATGTCCGAGGCAGAGACATGGGAGGTTTTGTCAATGACGCGAAGCAAGTGCTTAAAGCAAAGCTTCGAATACCGGCTGGCTATACGTATACCTGGAGCGGCCAATTTGAGTATCAGGAACGAGCCCGCAAACGACTTACGCTTGTTGTGCCGCTAGTATTTCTGATCATCTTTACGCTTCTGTATTTCACCTTAAAGGATATAAAAGAAGCAGCAGTGGTTATGCTTTCTGTTCCATTTGCACTTATTGGTGGCGTCTATCTGGTTGCCGCGTTAGGGATGCATTGGTCTGTAGCAGTTTGGGTCGGCTTTATCGCTCTGTATGGGGTTGCCGTCGAAACAGGCGTTGTGATGGTAGTGTATCTTCACGAAGCGCTTGATAAGCGTCTGATGGAAGTGCAGGAAGGAAAGCGGGAGCGGATCACCGAGCGAGATATTTTTGAGTCGACGATCGAAGGATCCGCCCTGCGGCTTCGGCCGAAGATCATGACCGTTGCGACGGCGATGCTTGGTCTGGTACCCATTCTGTGGTCTACCGGTGTCGGCTCCGACATTATGAAGCCGATCGCTGCGCCGATGATCGGCGGCCTGCTCTCAAGCGCCGTGCATGTGCTTGTGATGACGCCGGTCTTATTCTTTATTATGAAGCGCCGCGCCCTTCGCAAGGGGAAACTGGTGGTGAGCGCGATGTCTGATTGGATGAAAAGCTAATAATGAACACGCGTATAAAAAAGGCATCCGGAGAGATGTCTGGGTTTTCCGACGAGAAGCTCAAAGCATCGCTGCTTCGCTCAGGAGCAAGTGAGGAGACTGCCATCCGGGTGCTCGAGACCGTCCGCGAACATTTGTATGAGGGGATGCCAACAAAAAAGGTGTACCGAATTGCGTTCAATGAGCTGAAGAAAACTAAGCGACCGGTGGCTGCACGCTATAAACTGAAACGTGCGATCATGGAGCTTGGCCCATCAGGCTTTCCGTTTGAGAAGTACATTGCTGAAATACTCAAAGCGCAAGGCTACCAAGTGCAGACGGGCCAGATCGTGCACGGCAAATGCGTCAAACATGAGATCGATGTTATCGCCGAAAAGGATGACACGCATTTCATGATCGAGTGCAAGTATCACAATCAGCAGGGTATCCCGTGCGATGTGAAGATCCCGCTCTATGTGCAGGCACGGTTCAAAGACGTTGAAAGTGCCTGGAAACTCCAACCCACGCACGACACAAAATTTCATCAAGGGTGGGTGGCTACTAACACGCGATTCACCGCAGATGCGATCCAATACGGCACGTGTGCGGGGCTGCACCTTCTGGGCTGGAATTATCCGGTCAAAGACAATTTGAAGGAGCTAATAGAAAAACTTCGAGTATACCCAATTACCTGTCTAACAACACTTTCTAAATTTGAGAAGCAACAACTATTGCAAAAACACATAGTCCTCTGTAAGGACATCGATAACGATCATAACATCCTTCGGCAGATCGGTCTAAAAGAAGAACGGCTTGCAGTCGTTCTGCAAGAGGTGAGAGGAATATGCGAAGGAATTTGACGCGTGTGTATCAACGGTCAACGCCCGGGTATCAGGTAATGCCGGCTTATGTCAAGATCACCCTGGCATCGAGGGCCTGAATGCCTTGTGTCGACATGAGGAGCGGATTTATATCAATTTCTTTAATGAGGGGATGATCGACTACCAGGTGCGAAAATCGTAAAAGTATCGCTTCAAGCCCCTTGATATCCAGGCTCTTATTTCCCCGAACTCCTTTCAGCGCGCTATAGATAATTGTACGTTCGAGTAAGTCTTCCACGGATTTCGAGGAGAGTGGTGGCAACGCCAAGGCCTGATCCTTATAGAGCTCAACCAGCGTTCCTCCCGTACCGAAGAGGATGACCGGGC
>JANWLI010000155.1 GCA_025450975.1 Candidatus Kapaibacterium sp.
AATACGGCCTTCATCACCGACGCGATCGCTCAGGTCGCGAGCTACAAAGCCGGGGCCTGCTCCGACGTCCAGACACTTCCATCCCTGAGCAATACCGATGCGTTCGAAAAAGTCGTCCGTGACGTTCTTCCAGACGCCATGCTGAAAACGCAGGCGTTCGAGCTCTTCTTCGTTAATGCCGAGAATATATTCTTCTTTTTTCATGGGATTTTAAGCGCTATTTTAACCATTTTTATGGCTAAAAAATTAGCAGAATCCCTGATATTTCTGACGCTTATAAAGCGTTATTTTTCAATAAAATAGCTAGTCTATATAATGTGAAACTATACTAGCTCTTTACGCGTATGCTATACTGTGTCCTCTCCCTCTCCATTAATTTTTTTTCCCACCATGAAAGGATTATGACTATGTCAGAACTCACAGTAAACCAAACAGGCGAATTTTCAACCTACCCAGATCATCGCGTTTGCGCCATCATTGAAAGCAAAGAAGACGCAGTACACGCACTTGAGGCTCTTAAAGAAAAGGGCTTAAAAGGTCTCGATATAGAGATATTCTATGGAGGCAAAGGTGCCAAACTGCTCGATGCCGATGCAGAGCATCATGGCTTTTTCGCCAAGATCGCCAAGGCACTCCGTGCCTATGGGGATATGGAGAATGATAAGATGCACCTCTACGAAAGTGCACTTAAAGAAGGAAGTTATGTATTTCAGGTTCTCGCGCGATCAGACGAAGAAAAGGAAACGATTCGTCGCGTGCTCGAGCAATACCATGCCCGTGAAATTAACTATTTCAGCCAATGGTATGTGGAAGCACTATGAATATTTCTATTCGTTTTCGTAAAAAAGCCGGCACAAGCCGGCTTTTTTGCTTTAGTAAGCCTGTGCCGTAACTTTGCCCTTCGATGAGTACCAGTCGCAAGATCTTAGTTGTTGCCGGCGAAGTATCCGGAGACCGTATCGCAGCAAGCGTATTGCGCCAGGCTGCCGTTCTTGCTAAGGCAAAGGATATCGAACTCGATCTTTACGGCATCGGTGGTGAGGAATGCAAGGAAGCGGGAGTACGGCGATATTTTACTGCTGAGCAGATGCAGGTTGTCGGCTTTCAGGAAGTCGCGAAAAAGTACCGGTTCTTCAAGTCGGTATTTGCGGATATGAAGTGGGTGCTTGACGATCCCGAGACGAAGCCGGATGTTCTCTTCCTTGTCGATTACCCGGGCTTCAACATTCGTCTTGCCCGTGAGGCGAAAAAGCGGGGGATCCGCGTCGTCTATTATGTAAGTCCGCAAGTCTGGGCCTGGAAGGCCGGGCGGATCAAGCAGATCGTTGAGACGGTCGATACGATGCTCGTCGTCTTTCCATTTGAAGTTGAGTTGTATACGAAGGCCGGGATGAAAGACGTGCAGTTCGTCGGTCATCCGCTTGTGGAACTTCTCGATGATGAGGAACAAGGGTTTACTTCGCGTACTGAATTTGCCGACCGGATGGTGATTCCTGCCGATCGCCCGTGGCTTGTGCTCTTTCCCGGAAGTAGGAAAGAAGAAGTGGAGCGCCATTTGAAGATCATGGTTGGTGCTGCGCGGGCTTTCGGGGGAAGCCAGTACCATACGATCGTAGTAAAATCGCCGACGCTTGAGGATAGTCTCTACACTTCGCTGCCGCCGGAGATCGCGCAGTTTCGCTCGAGCTCGAAAGACACGCATGAACTGATGCATCATGCGAAGTTCGGCATTCTGAAAAGTGGGACAACGACGCTCGAAGCCGGACTTGCCAATCTGCCGGGAGTCATTTGCTATAAAACCAGCATCTTTACTTATCAGCTTGCGCGGAGCATGGTGAAGCTGAAGATGATCGGCTTGATCAATATCGTGCTTGAGAAGAAGCTGTATCCGGAGCTTATCCAGACGAACATGAGCGTAGGCAACATAGCCGGGGCATTAACAGATGTTTCGAGCAGGACGGATTCATTCACGAAAGAATTGCGTAGTCTGCGGTCAATGCTGCGGTCCGAGGGACGTCCTTCGGATCGGGTAGCGCGAATACTTCTACAATAAATGTTGGCAATTCTCGGCGTCGGACTTACCTCGCTTGTCAAGACACTTCGGATCGAATGGAACGGCGACCCGTTGCCGGAGGGTGCTGTCGTTGCATTCTGGCATTCGAAGATGATCGCCGGCTGGTGGCTGGCAAAGAATGATGCCGTTGCCATCGTCAGCCAGAGTAAAGACGGCCAGCGGCTCGCTGAGTTACTCGCTAAATGGAAATATACACTTGTCCGCGGCTCAAGCTCGAAAGGTGGACACGAAGCACTTGACAATGCGATCGCATTGATCAAGTGCGGCGATATTACGAATCTGGTTATTACGCCGGATGGCCCGCGCGGTCCGCGCGAGGTCATGAAGCGCGGAGCGTTTATTGCCGCAGTCGAACTCGGTGTGCCGCTTATTTTCTTAAAGATCTTGTATAGGAATGCAACGATCCTGACTAAGAGCTGGGACCATTTCGAAGTCCCGTATCCGCTTTCAAAAGTGATCGTCACGCCTGTCGTGATCGATACTTCTGATTTTCCAGCGGATGACAAGGAGAAGCAGAAGCTATATTTAGAACGCATTTCGAAACAGTTGCGCAAATAATGGAGTCGAACCCATACGGCCTGGCAATGATGATGCGCCGCTCGCTCTACCGATCGGGCGTGATGAAAGCTGCGAAAGTACCAGCGCCGGTGATCTCCGTCGGCAATCTTACCGTCGGTGGGACAGGGAAGACGCCGATCACGAAATTCATCGTTCAGTTTCTTCGCGATCATTGCAATAAGCGGGTGGCAATCGTCATGCGCGGTTATAAGCGGAAGTCCAAAGGTCTGCTTGTCGTCTCTGATGGCGTGTCGACATTCGCCGATACTGATGCAAGCGGGGATGAAGCACAGCTGTATGCGCAGGAACTGGCTGATGTGATCGTCGTGTGCGATGAAGAGCGCGTGCGTGGAGCAAAAGCTGCGATCGAGTTGGGAGCCGAGGTCATTGTTCTCGATGACGGATACCAGCATCTTGCCATTCATCGCGATATGAATATCCTCCTGATCGCTGCGAACGAGCCGGAAGGTGCAGTGCTCCCGATCGGGAGATTTCGCGAATCTCCCGGAGCTAATCGCGATGCAGATGTCATTTTGCTCTCAGGAGCACCCGGAGATGATTTTGACCGTGCCGAACGAGTGATCGCAGGGTATCCATTTAAGGCAGACGTTCTTATCACTCGGGCGATATTGCATGCTTCATCACTCGTGACAATGGATGGCCGGGAGATCGAACCCAGTGAGCTAAAAGGAAAGAACGTGCTTGCCGTTTCGGCGATCGCACGACCCGAGCGCTTTCATGCATCGCTTAAAGCACTCGGTGCGGAAGTCGTGCCGTTTGTGCTGCCGGACCATAATGAGTATGATGAGCGGATCTGTGCCGATATTCTTGCAGCGGCTTCGAAAGCAGGGTGTGACTTTATTGTACAGACTTCGAAGGATGCGGTTAAATCGGCTCCGTTTTTACGTGCATCGTCAGTGCAAACGCTTACGTTGTACATCGAATACAGCATTGAGAACGAATCACGTTTGTTTGAGCGCATACGATCGATCCTCCAGGACTAATTTGTTGTTTGAAATAATATGAAGCTTACGATCGGCCTATCATACGCTCCGGAGAGCGAATCCAAATTTCTCAGGTATACTAAGGCGCTTACTCACGCTGCGGAAAGTCTCGGGCATGAGCTGGAAGTCTTTGATCTTCACGCAGCGCCGGATCGGGTAGCAGAAGTTGATGGCGTCGTGTTTACAGGAGGCCATGACGTCTATCCCGAACGCTATGGTAAGGCAGAGGAGACGCAGTTCTGCCATGACCTCGACGCTGAGCGCGATACGCATGAATTTGCGATGGCAACAGCTGCTGACGCGGAGAAACTACCAGTTCTTGGCATTTGCCGAGGATTGCAGTTACTCAACGTTCATTATGGGGGGACGCTTATCGTTGACCTTGAGCGGGCTGGCTATACCTCACATTCAAAGATAAAAACAGAGGATGGTCTTGTAGACAGGGAACATGAGGTGCATATCGAGCCAGGGACGACGTTGAAACGGCTTACCCGAACTGCAGAGGCGCCGATCGCGAGTGCGCATCATCAGGTGATCGATAAGCTTGCGCCTGGCATGCAGGTTTCGGCCAGGTCAAGTGGCGATGAAGTGATCGAAGCAATTGAATGGGCGGACCCGAAGAATAAACCGTATTTTATGGCCGTCCAGTGGCATCCTGAACGTATGGCATACGAAAAACCACTTGCGGGTGAGCTTTTTGAAGGCTTCCTCACCGAAGTGGCAATGCGCAAGCTGCTTAAAGAGCGCTTAAAGTAGACAAAATTCTGGCAGGATGAATACGAGATCCACCCTGCCATCCCCGGAATTATCCCAGACTTAAAATTTAGCCCGCTTTTTCAGAGGTTTTCATATTCTGAACCTCAACACGAATATCCTGTGCCTTCTTTTTCAGCTCATTCATAGCCTTACGGACACGGACACCTGCTGCTTTATTTCCTTTGACATAGAACTTCTCGAAATCCTGCTCAAATGTCTGAACGAGGGCTACGAGTTCATTGAATTTCTTGTTTTCTTCCACAGCTAACCTATTGATTAAGGTGAAAAAGCCCCTAAGGGCTACTGGCAAAAATAGCACATTTTCGCCCCTTTCGCAATTTTTTGTTAAATTTTATGCGATTTTCAAATATCGCCCAGAAAAGCCATTTACGGCCTGAATTCAAGGAGATCCTCTCGAAAGGGCCTAATACACTCGTAAAGCGCGATTCCGGTAGCCACTGCAACGTTAAGCGAATGCTTCGCGCCGAGCATGGGAATCGACAAAGCAAGATCGGATAATTCAAGCGCTTCGGCAGAAACGCCGTTGATCTCGTTGCCGATAACTATCGCTAGCGGGAAGTGCTTTTTCTCGAGATCGTAAACCGACTGAGCATCATGAGTTAACTCAAGAGATGCAATTGCTGCCCCACGATTCCGTGCTTCTGCTATAGCTTCAGTGACAGTGGTGAAATGTGCATGAGGAATCGTCTTCGTTGCACCCAAGGCTGTTTTTGTGATCTCAGCGCGCGGAGGATGCGGCGTATAGCCTGCAGTAAAGATCGCTTCGGCGCGGATGCCGTCGGCAGTACGGAAAATGGAGCCGACATTGTAGAGGCTGCGGATATTATCGAGGATCAGGATAACCGGAAATCGACGTTCGGGACGCGCTGCCTCGGTTTCAGCCAGGCGCTGGGCGAGTAGTTCGTCGTAGGTGATCTTGTGCATGAGCTGCAAAAATACTCTAGGGGAAGTCCCAGCATCCCCTAGAGTCATAAGGCATCCTCAAAAACAATTATAGATCAGCTTTTGGATAGAGGTAGAGTTTAACACTTACTCCGTTTAGTAAAACGTATTCTACATAGATAAGTCCGAAACGGTGGTTTGCTCTGAAGATGGCCTTCGATACACCCTCAACTCCAGGATTACTCTCTTCCACCTTTGTGGTCTTTATGTACATGAAGCCAAACGGCCAATCATCCAACCCTGTCTTTTCTGTGACCGAACGGTTGATCGTTTTTCCATCGCTTGTCGTAAAGCTCCAGGAAGTGCCGACACCCATATCATATTTAAGTATGGTGAATGGCTTCGAAAAGTCCTGATCGCTATAGTAGAAATCCTGAATACCTTCAGAGGTGGCTTTGAAGTAGACCTGAGCATCGATATTCCCACTCGGATCGAGAAACCGTGCAGGGATTATCGACCTTAAAGTAGCGTCGACTGTTGAGATATCGGCTTTAAGTTTGACGGTGACAACACCGTTGTCATTTTTCGATATGTATGCGGTATCAATGTCTATGTCCAAATACGTGCCCCCTAACGTAACACTGATACTGTACGAATTCCCGACTTTTGTCAGAGGAATATTGGCTTCACCTCCAAGTTCATTCGGTCCTTTTACGGGGTCTTCTTCACATCCTACCATAAAAACGTAGAGGAAGAGAGAGAATGCAATGATCTTTTTCATATGCGTAAAGTTTTTACCTTTATATGAAATATTTCTTACTTTCTATATGCCTATAACTTGTTATATAACCATAAATTGAAGCTACAAGCATTATGTGCAAGTGCAGTGCCA
>JANWLI010000156.1 GCA_025450975.1 Candidatus Kapaibacterium sp.
ACCGAACGTGTTGCAGGCGAGATCAAGCAGAAGCTTGCCGAGCTGTTTCAATCCGAATTTACCGAACTCTATAGCGGTCTGCTGACCATTACGATTTGCAGGGTTTCTCCCGACCTTCATGCGTGCAAAGTCTATATCAGCCTTCTCGGCAATGCGAAATCGAAAGAGCTGATCGTCAAAGATATCCAGAACGAAGCACCGCGCATCCGTTCGGCTCTCGCTGGTGAACTGCGCATACGCCATACCCCCGAGCTGCACTTTTATCTCGACGATACGCAGGACGAAGTCGAGCGCATCAACCGTCTCTTCAAGAAATTGAATGACAGCAATAACGCCGCTCAGTGAGCCTGTCGTCCTTGGCTTGAAGGACTTTCGCGAACATCCCGAATCCATTCTCTCCATCCTTAACGAGCAACAAGGTGGACTGCTCCTGCTCGACAAACCGTATTCGCTGCCTTCATTCAGCGGTGTACACCGCGTTCGCAAACTGCTCAGTGAATTTAGCGGACAAAAGAAGATCAAGGTCGGCCATGGCGGCACGCTAGACCCGCTCGCAACCGGACTTCTGATCATCGCCACACGCAAGGCAACCAAGCAGCTTCATCTTCTTCTTCATGAGACGAAAACGTATGAGGTAACCGTACGTCTGGGCGTTACCTCGCCAAGTTTTGATCTTGAGACGAAGATCGCGATTGTTGGTGATGCTCTTCAACTTTCAAATACTACGGTTGAAGAGGCGATCCTCGAAATGAAAGGCGATCACTCGCAAGTCCCGCCCATCTTCAGTGCGATCAAGATCAAAGGGAAGCCTGTGTACAAGCTCGCTCGCAGGGGTAAGACGCCGGAGCTGCAGCCGAAAAACATCACGATCACTGAAGTTTCTGTTACAAAGATCGAGATGCCGTATGCGTCGTTTATCGTGACGTGCTCGAAGGGAACCTACATCCGCAGCCTTGCCCGTGATCTTGGCGAAAAGCTTGGTGTCGGCGCAGTCGTGACCGAGCTGCGCAGATCAGCGATCGGGTCGTTTTCTGTCGAGAATGCGTTAACCTTTGAAATGCTGTACGAGCTTAGAAGTTATCTCAGGCAACCGGAGGATCACGTCGCCGTATGAAGACTACGTGGGGACTCGAGAACGCTGAATTCCTCGAACGGACGGCAACGACGCTCGGAAGCTACGACGGCGTTCACCTCGGCCACCGGGCGATCATCGATCATCTCAATGCCGTCAAAGCCGCTCAGCGCTGCAGCAGGTCGCTGCTGATCACATTCCATCCGCATCCACAGGAAGTCCTTCGTAAGAACAATACGACGATCAAGCTTCTGACGACGATCGAAGAGCGGCTGGAATTCTTAGCGCATACCGGCATCGACGAAGTCCTCGTCATTGAGTTTAACCCCGAATTCTCGAAAACGCCGTACGAAGTTTTCTTCCGCGAAACGCTGCTCAAACGTCTTGGCACTTCGGCAATGGTCGTTGGCTTTAACCATGCCTTTGGAAAAAACAGGGAAGGGGATATTGAACATCTCCGCTCACTTGCCGCAACCGATCACATTTTTGTCGATGAAGTACCTCCGCTCATCATCGACGATGTCAGTGTCAGCTCGACGAAGATCCGTCATGCGATCATTGAGGGTAACGTCCAACAGGCAATGCATTTCTTAGGCCGGCCATATCGGCTGCAGGGCACGGTGGAATCCGGCGACGGCATCGGCAAAGCGTTTGGCTATCCGACAGCGAATCTCCGTATCGCCGAGAACAAGCTCATTCTGAAAGATGGCGTCTACGTTGCGCGTACGTCGATCGATGGCGTCCACAAGCCGGTAGCACTCAGCATTGGGACCAGACCAACCATTACTGATAGCGATGCACGCGTTGTCGAAGCATTCTTACTCGACTTTTCGGGCGATCTCTACTCACAGGACCTGAAGATCGACGTGCTTGCCTACATCCGCCCGCAGGAAAAATTCTCCTCGACCGACGCGCTGACGGCGGCCATTGCCCGTGACGTCGAACATGTAAAAGCGATGTTTGCAGCGTAAATTACCTGTATCTTTGCCCTGCATTTAACCTCTTTCTTTTACTGACTATGCACAGATTCCTACTGTTTATGACAGTTCTTGTATGTTGTGGAGCATACACATCCTCATATGCGATTCCACGTTTTGCACTATCGAAAGGCGAGGCGAACTGCCTCAGTTGTCACACAAACCCGACAGGCGGCGGTATTCGCACCAGCGGCGGCGAAGCGTTCTCCAAGAATGTTCTGGCCATGTGGAAGCGTGGCGGAGAGTTTAGCGGACAGATATCCGAAGGGATTCGTATTGGCGCAGATATTCGCACGCAATTCCTGAGCTTTTCGACAACCGGACCTGTCGGAATGCCCGCAGAAGAAACAAGGTCGATGTCGACATTCCATGCCATGTCTTCTGCATTGATGGTCGATGCATCGCTTACGAACACACTCAATGCTTATGTTCGCTGGGATCCGCTTGCAAATTCGAATGAGGTATTTGGTACATTGCATTTAGTACATGAATCCGGCGAGCTGTGGGAAGCAGGGTCGGTAGTTACTCATGCCTATGTCAAGACTGGTGCGTTCGTGCCAGCATTTGGGATTCGGTTTGATGACCATACGGTGTACACCCGCGGAGGGAATCGGGGCGTCTCCGGCAACGATGCGGCGGGATTATTTTGGGTTGAGGGCTATCGCGATGTCGGCGTTGAATTGGGAGCTACGTTGTTTGACCACATCGGCCTCCAAATAGCATACCTAAATGGAAATGAAGAATTTCCTAATGGCGACCTGGCCTTTCTTAACGATAATAAAGCGCTTTCAGTACGAGCCACTGGGTCTGCCGAATTAATCGACGACGCGTTGTCATTTGAGATCGGCGGTTCTATCTACATGCACTCAGAGGTTGTACCTGGAGATACCAGTGCAGGAATTGCTGCCAGAGACCTATCACTTATTGGCGTACATATTGGTATTCGCGGCGGCCCGGTCACATTACTAGCAGAGTATGACATTGGTGAAAACTCCTATCGCACCGATGGTAATTATGTTGATGAAGCCAACGCTTTAACCGCAGAAATAGCTGTCAGAGCAACGCAGGGGCTTGATATTATAGGTAGGTTTGAGACCTATAAGGATCGAACGGCTGATCTTGATGGGAACATCGTTGATTCTCGCATTACAATAGGTGCGCAGTGGTTTCCGTTACGATTCCTTGAGATACGTCCGGAATTCAGAATCGCTAAAGCTAGTACTCCAGGCGCAGAGCGTCTGAAATTCGATCAGACGACGTATCTTATCCAGACCCATCTCTATTTTTAGAGGAGCATTTATGAGCCGCACTGTTAAACGCACCTTATATGTTATTGCGGCCGTATTTATGATTCTTTATTTCGTTAATCGCCTTTGGCAGGTCGATGGCGAACGCCGAAGTCACGGTATTATTGAGCATTGGTTAGGGTACTAATTTTTTAATGTCTGATTCCATACGTTTTACCGTAAACGACAGGCAGTTCGAGCATAAAGACGAACTGCCTGTCGTCACGCAAGGGCCGGAGAATTGCTTTACGGCTGTTTCCGGCAATACTGTCGTCGAAGTATTCGCTCATCCTGATGGAAAGCTCTCTGACGGGTCGGGGCTCGATGGCGTCGAGGTCGTGATCGAAAGTGCTCGGGAGCGGATCATCAAGGAGCGCTTCGGGGCGGTTGCAGGCGTGGCAGGGTCGCTGGCCGGAAAGCAACATAACCTGAAGGCGCCGATGCCGGGATTAGTTAAGAAGATCCTGGTTCAACCTGGAGAAATCGTAACTAAGCTTACGCCTGTCTTTATCCTCGAAGCGATGAAGATGGAAAACGTGCTAACTGCAGGCAGAGCGGGCACGCTAAAAGAGATACATGTGCTGGAAGGCAAGAATGTAGAGAAGAATACGGTACTAGGAGTAATTACAGAGGAATAACTTACTTTACATAATGTATCTTATAAACAATTAGTTAATGTAGTTATCGTTGAAGTTTAGCCTGGATCGACTTCTCAATAGCCTTTAGTGAGTCCAGCTGTCGGTTGATACGGCGCTCAAAGTCCTCGGCATCCCAGTAGCCACGCTTTTCAAAGTAGTCTTTGACAAGGAAGTTATGCTTCAATCCTTCGGTGATCTCAACCGTATTGCCGGCAGCTTTGGCGATCTTCGCCGAAGCATCCTTAAACTCCAACAACATCGTCCGGACTGAGCCTGAAATGCTTGCAAGCTCATTGTAGAGCGAATCGTCGTTGATGAGCTTAGACAACGTCCCTTTGCCGGACTCGATGTTCTGGGCTATGCCTCGGATCCTCGAGGCCAGATTAGTGGCCGTATCGGCAAAGCTTGCTACTGAGCCTGAAACGTTCGTAGCTGCACTGCTAAGCTGACCTAAGGTACGATCTACCTGCGAAACGGTCTTGGTAAGATTCGTGACCAGCTCGTCACTATAGATCAACTGGCTCATCGTGCCTTTTCCGGTACGGATATCCTTGACAATGAGGCCAACCTCGTCAAGAAGTACTTTTGCACTGCCTAAACCATCGGATACGTTATCGACAAGGCCCATCAGGTCTCGCGGCGAAGTCCCCACGAGCGTATCTCCGGGCTTGAGAGTAGGCATGTCCGTGCTGCCGACATTGATCGCAACAGCCTTATTGCCCACTAAACCTTCAGTAATGATCTCTGCCCGCGAATCGCTGCGGATCAGGCGCTGCGCATCCTTGGTGATCCTCAGCTCAAGAAAAACCGAGTCTCCGGGATGCATCGGAAGCCGTATTGCCCTTACGCTTCCTATATTTATGCCTGTTATAAAAACCTGAGCTCCTTCTTTTAAGCCACTGATCTCTTTGATCTTAACGTAATATCTATCGGATGGACTAAAGAGCTTTTTCTTATCTCCAATTAAAAATAGGGCTAGGATCATCAGCACAAATGCGACGACCACGAAAATTCCGGCCTTAGTTGTAGGTGTTTTCGCGAATTTCATGTAGTTTTATTTAACAACAGTATCGTCACTCTTGATGCTGCCATGGCCGATCTTTGCAGCCTCGACAAAGTCCTGCAAATGGGTCTGCTCCATCTCCTTAAGATCTGCCGGGCCATCGTATACTTTGGCGCCCTCCTGAAGCAGGATCATCCGATCACTGACATGGAAGGCAGTCGGAAGATCGTGCGTCACGATGATCGATGCGATCTTCAAATTTTGCTGCAGCGACTCGATCAGATCTGCGATCTGTGCTGCCGTGATCGGGTCCAGCCCCGTCGTCGGCTCATCGAAGAGCATGAGCTTCGGGCGAAGCACGATCGAGCGCGCCAGCCCTGCCCTTTTCTTCTGGCCGCCCGAGAGCTGCGCCGGCATTTCGTCGATCTTCTCCGCTAAGCCGACCATCGTCAGCGACTCGGTGATCCGTGCCACCCGCTCCTCGAGCGACATCTTCGTATGTTTGGCAAGGATGATGTTCAGATTCTCGCCGATCGTCATCGAGTCGAAGAGCGCAGCGCTCTGGAAGAGAAAGCCGATGTGCTTTCGTAACTCGTTGAGCTCATGCTCGGAAATGCCGCCGATATGCTTGTTTTCAAAATATACTTCACCCGTATCGGGGATAAGTAGTCGCACAAGCACTTTCAGCAGTACACTCTTTCCGGTACCGCTTTTTCCAAGCACTGCCAGCGTCTCCCCGGGATAGAGGTCGAACGAGATATTCTTCAATACATGAAGATCGCCGAACGACTTCGAGACATTCTTAACCTGAAGTATTGGCGTTTGTTCCGGCATTATTCCATCTCAAAGAAGAAGACCGTGCCTTTAACTGCCAGTACGTCGGCAATGATGATCAGGAGCGAGCTTAAGACTGCGGCATCTGTAGCAGATCGCCCTACGCCCTCTGTCCCGCCCTTGGAAGTATAGCCTTCATAGCAGCCAACGAGACCGATGATAAATCCAAAGATCGCAGTCTTCAAAACGCCCGGGAGGAAATCGGCAAAGTTGATCGACGACATGACGCTGTTAAAAAAGAGGAATGCGCTCATATCGGCTTCGACCTTCTGCACAACAAGCGAGCCGCCGAGCGCAATAAAATCACCATAGACCGTCAGTATGGGAAGTGCCAGCGTACAGGCGACGATCCTCGTGACGACCAGGTAGTTGAACGGATTGAGCGCTGCAACTTCCATAGCGTCGATCTGCTCGGTGACACGCATCGAACCAAGTTCTGCGCCAATACCCGAAGCGACACGGCCTGCAACAATAATAGAGATGATCACCGGCGATAGCTCGCGCAGAACGCTGACGGCTACCATGGCGGGCACGAACGCCTCAGCGCCGAACTTGATCATCGTCGGACGGCTCTGCATCGTGAGCACGGCGCCGATCACGAATGAGACCACGGCTACCAGGCCGAAGGAGCGCACACCGACCTCGAAGGTCTGGCGGATCATCTCGCGGAATTCGAACGGGCGGTGGAAGACTCCCACAAAGAATCGCGAACCGAAGAGCGATAGCTCTCCGATCTTACCCAGCAAATGAAGACTGCGGTGTTGTCCGTGATTCATCCTATCACTAAACAGTTAATTTTACGGGAATTGTGCCGACTGCATGCACATTACATGCCAGCCGGAAGCAAGAGAACGAGGTTTTAGAATACCAGGACTATTTTTTGCCAGTCTTGGACGCCGCTGCCTGATCTTCGAGGAATTTCAGCAGCTTCTTAACGTCTTCATTGTTCGGGTCGATCTGCTTCGCCTTGGTTAAGACCTCCCTAGCCTTATCGAACTGCTTCGTCGATACGAGTGCAGAGCCGAGAATGACATGAACGCTACCCGAATACTTCGACTCGTTTGAAAGTAAGGTCAACGATTTCGTCGCCCAATCGGCTGTTTTCTTATAGTCTTTCACACCGTAGAAAGCGAATGCAACACGACCAAGACCTTCGCCAAGCGAATTCTTATCGGCTGCTGACTGCGCCAGCGGCAATGCTCGATCGTAGTTCGTTTTTATTGCAGCTTCATCGGGTACTTTTGCAGCCACATCGATCAAGCCGATGAGTGCAGGTATCGAGTTCGGATTTCGTGAAAGAGCATTATTGAACGCTTTTGCCGCTTCTTCGACCATATTGCCGAAGAGATAAAGCTGTCCGGATTTTACATAATTTGTCTCCGTCGTTTCCTTTGCGGCAAGCTCGCTTAAAAACTCACCTGCAAGATCGTAACGCTTGAGCGCCTGATAGAGCGAGGTGATACGAAGATGCAACATAGATCGCGCCGAATCGGTACGAACCGTATCGCCAACAAGCGACGCACGCCACTTCTGAACACCGCCGAGCGTATCGCCGGAGTAGATCAGTGATGTACCCCAGAGCTCTACATCGCGAGGGCCGAGATTCTTCGAAGAAGCAAAAATTTCATTTGCCTTTGCGAACTCCTTGCTATACACATAGCCACGAGCACGGAAAATGTCCGTGTAGCTGCGGAGAGAGTCGCTGCACTTTGCTACAAATTCAAGTGAAGGCAACGCCTTTGCAGGCTCGTTATTTTCGACGAGTGCCTGTGCAAGCAGCCAGTGGCCTTTGCAATCATTGGGTTCGAGTTCGACATACTTCTGAGCAAAACTCGCTGCATTTCCGTATTGCTCACCAAGAAAGAACAGGTTTGCAACTTCGTAGTACCCACGCTTATAGGTTGAGTCGATACGGAGCAAATCGATCCACTCATTGGCTGACTGCGTATACATTTTGCGGCGGAAGTAGAGTTGGGCAAGTTTCGCACGAACGGTCAGGTTCGTCGGATCGAGCTTCTTTGCTTCTTCAAACTGCTTGATCGCCAGCGGATAGACGCGCTGCTGCTCGTACATTTCTGCAAGACCGATATACGGGCGCACATCGTTCGGATTCGCATTCTGCGCACGGTACAGGCTTACCTCTGCCACTTTCAGCGAGTCGATCGAAAAGTAATAGCGCGAAAGTGCCAGGAATGCGTCAAGATCGTTCTTGTCGTATTTGATGGCCAGGTGAAACTCTTCAAGTGCATCCTTCACTTCCCCGCGCTT
Source organism: Candidatus Kapaibacterium sp. (assembly GCA_025450975.1). Taxonomy (GTDB): domain Bacteria; phylum Bacteroidota; class Ignavibacteria; order Palsa-1295; family Palsa-1295; genus JANWLI01. Next base: position 8,079 of record JANWLI010000156.1, read on the forward strand.
TCCATCGAGTTTGCCGCGGGCAATGCGGACTAAGCCGTTCTTACGCTCAAGGTCAAAACCCTTTGCGATGGCCTTCTCTGCTTCTGCAATGTTGCCGGTTTCCAGGTAGGCAATGCCAAGCGCTGCCCATGCCTCGTGATCTTTCGGGTTGGCCGAAATGGCGCTATTGGCCTCGACGATAGCCTCTTCGGGGTTGCCGAACTCGATCAGGTCAAGCGTCCGCTGGACCTTTGCAGAGCGCTGAGCATGTGCAGAAGGCACGGCCAGGAAGAGACCTATAGTGAAAAATGCAATGCCGAGCGTCGAAATTCTAAAGATCTTGTTCATTCGTACTTGTATTTAACCCTGGAAACACGTTTTTCTTGTATTACGCAAAATTTGAGCCGAAGTTTAACATAATCTTGCCGAGAGGAATTTCGTCGATAATCCGGGAAATAAAATGATAATAATCCCGAACTCCCCCCTCTATAGGCCTGTTCTTTAGCCCCTTATGCAAGAAGATATCTACCGTTTTTCTCCTGATGACTTCGCCGACGTCGTTAAAAACAATTCATCGTTTGTCCTGACGACGCACGTCAACCCCGATGGCGATGCCCTCGGCTCGGAGATCGGTCTTGCAGAATGGCTCCGCTCCCTTGGTAAACACGTCAAAGTCATAAACCACTCAAAAACCCCGGAGCAGTACTTTTTCCTCGATCCCGAGAACGTGATCGAAGTCCACGACCCTGCAGTCCACCAAAGCGTCATTGAGGCCGCCGATGTACTGATGCTCCTCGATACGAACGATCCCGAACGTAGCCGAAGCCTCGAGCCGTACTTTGCTACCCATAAGCAAACGGTGCTTATCGACCATCACCTGTATCCGAAGACATTCGCAAAACGTGAATTTCTCGACACGAACGCGACCTCTACCGGCGAAATGATCTACCGTCTCATCACGGCCGTCCAGCCGAAGCTTGGTGGCGTCATCTCAAAGGAAGGTGCGCAGGCGCTCTATGTCGCCATCATGACCGATACCGGAAGCTTCCGGTTTCCGCGAACGGTATCGGCGACATTTCGCATGAGCGCAGATCTCATCGACCTCGGAGCAGACCCCGTCTACACGTACGATAAGACGTATAACTCCTCAAAGCCCTCTCGCATACTGCTCATCGGCAGGTGCATGTCGTCGCTGAAGTTTCACTATGAGAATAAAGTAGCGATCCAGTACATCCTGCAAAAAGATCTTCAGGAATGCAATGCCATCGAAGAGGAGGTCGACGGCTTCGTGCAATTCCCACTGCAAGTCTCGTCTGTCGTAATTTCTGTTTTCCTGCTTGAACTCAAGACCGGCTGGAAGATAAGCTTTCGGTCCAAATATGAATACTCTGCTGCAGGCTTCGCTCAGGTATTCGGTGGCAACGGACATTTTCACGCTGCCGGAGCACGTGTTGCCGAGACAGCGTCGCTTTCTGAAATGCTTCAGCGGCTTGTCGCAACAGCGGAGAAATTCCTCTAAATTCTCTGCGTGTATTTACCTCTGCGCTCACTGCGCCTCTGCGGTTATCCTCCCCCCGCGGGGATTAAACCGCAGAGGCGCTGAGGACGCAGAGGTAGATGCACGTGGAGATTAGCTATGCGGAGCTTCGCGTGCCGGAAGCTCGATGTGGAAGGTTGTCCCCTTCCCGACTTCGCTCTCGACGGATATCTGTCCGCTCATATCAGTGATACTGCGTTTCACAATGGCAAGCCCGAGGCCCATGCCGCTTGTCTTTGTTGAGAAGTTCGGATCGAATATCCTTGCCAGCGTTTCCTTGCCGATGCCGCTACCCGTATCGGTGATCCGCAGATGAATAATGCCGTGCCGCTCGGTTGCAGAGACGATGATCACGCCCCACTTCTCGATCGCCTGCACCGCATTACGGATAAGATTGACGAGCGTACGGCGAAATTCCTCTTCGTCGGCATAGATCGAGGAGAGATTATCCGGCACTTCAATGACGAAGCGGATGCGCCCACGATCGGCATCGAAGAGCGCGATCGCACTTTCGATCACGTTTTTGAGTGACACAAATGCATACTTGCGTCGTGGCATCTCGCCAAAACGGGCAAACTCCGATGCAATGCGCGTCAGCACATTGATCTGCTCTGAGAGCGTACGCATCACGCGCTTGAAGATCGTCTCGAAATTCTCATCCTTTGTCTCATAGGCATGCTCGACATGCTGGACGGAAAGCTTCATTGGGGTGAGTGGGTTCTTGATCTCATGGGCAACCTGGCGCGCCATTTCCTTCCAGGCAACTTCACGTTCCGATTGGGCCAGACGCTCGCGGCTCTTATCGAGTTCGAACGACATGCGGTTGAATGCATTTGCAAGGTCGCCCATTTCATCCTTGCGGTCAACTAAAACGACAACGCCATACGCACCGCCGGCGACCTGCTCCGTTGCCTGGATCACTTTCGAGATCGGGCGAGATACTAAGTACGCAAAGAGTGCGCCGATCAGCAGCAGCACGACGGCGATCGCAGCAAAGATGCCGTAGATAAAGCTGATCGTCGCAGCAATATCGGCTTCCTGACTCGAAGCCGACGTGATCTCACGCACAGCTAAAATGCCGATCGGCCGATTGGTTGCGGGCGATGGGAGTACCTGAAATGCCGAACGCACTACCGTTGTCGAGCCGACGGTCACATCTTCGATCGCAAAGGTCTTGCCATTGACAAGGATCTCCTTAACCGCTTCGATATCGAGCGCCGGACTAATAAACCCTGCCTGAACGAGTTTTTCGTCGTTGGCGATACGCAGAAGGCCGAGAGTATCGTAAAGCTGGATCGAACGGTGCAGCGTCGTAGCAGCTTCGCGAAGGACGGTGCCTGCTTTAAGGGAATCTCCCGGTCCTGAGTAATCTCTGAGCCTGTTGACCGCAACATCGGCGTCGATGGCAAGCTGTTCGCGATGTTGCGTCTGCTCACGTTCGGCAAGGAGCGATCGTGTTACATTCGTCACAAGGACGAGTGGAATAAATGCAAGGACGATCACGATCAGCAGGATGCGCTCACGAAAACGGATAAAGACCTGCTGCTGGCTCGTAAAGAAGACGCGGAGGAAGAAATTGAGGATCGCGAAAATGATCGCAAGCAGAATGCCGATAAAGTGAACGTAGAGTGAGGTCTCAAGCACTTCTGCAAGTCCGGGAATACGAAGTCCGCTTGCCAACGTCATTGTCGGATCCGATGCCGATCCCTGCACAACAAAAAGATACTGCTCCTGGTCTACCTGCAGATCGACACGCATTGGTTCGTTCGAAGCGAACGTTCGACGGTACAGATCCGTAGGAAGATGTACCGGAATGTTAAACGAGGGATTGCTCGTCTCGCGCAGGGTATTATCGTCGTAGACGGCCTGGATGATACGCTGATCGCGCTCATCGTACTGGACCGAGGTTGAGAATAACGGCTGTGCACCGCGACCGGCGCTTGCCGGAGTGAGAAAGACGGCGATATACCTTCCGCCACCAACAGAGTCCAGCCGTTTAACGCCAATAACGGAAAGGTCTGTCACTGCCGAGCTCACCGGCAGTGAGTCGGCAGCATAAATGCGAACACTGTAGATCGTCCGGATACGACGGAGGTCACGGACAATGGAATCTGCGTAGGCGATCAACTCAGCTTTGTCAACAGGTGCATTGGTCTGCCCGTACTCGGAGTAGATTTTCTTCCCATCCGTTACGATCACGGAAGCGCCAACGTCTTCGCCACGTAAGTACTGCTTCCAGAAGCTATAGGCCCAACCGGAAAGTGTAGAGTCGGCCACTTCACTCTGCCGCTCCATAAAGGCAGCTTCAAGTTTTGCCGCATGTTCGAATGAGCGCTCTTCGGATTTCGCCGAGGAAAGCTCGAGGCTTGCAACCTGTTTTTCAAACTCTAATGACGTCAGGAGCGGCGCAACGACAAGGCTGCCGCCTGAGACAAGGACAAGGATCGACAGGCCTGAGGTAAGTGAAAATTTTGAGACCATCGTGCTCGGGTCGCCCTTGAGTTGTGCGAGCCAGACAATGGCCGTGATCACAAGGATCGAGATCGCCGTAATGAGCCAGTAATTATCTGCAAGCAGGATGCCCGGAGAAGGACTAAAGAATGAGAGTGCTGCAGAGGCAAAGAGCAGAACGACGATCACCAGCACAACACCCCTGCCGACAAGCAGCTCGTAATTATCGAGCCGCATGATCGGGATCGATGCCGTGAGCAGCCAGATCAGCGATGTTGCTGTAGCAATGCAGTAGACAAAGCCTACGGCGATGATCGAAAAGTATACGCAGAGCTCCGGCAACCCAGGTACCGCCTGGGTGATCGGATATGGTGAGACCGTACTGTTAACGATAATGTTATTGAGGCCGAGCTTGAATCCGTAGATCAATCCGATCTGCAATCCGATAAAGCTCAGGAAGTACAGCGTAAACTTCCAGAATGGGATCGTTACTTGTCGCGGTCCGCTCGACGACGTAATAACTCTGGCAATAATGGCAATGCAGATCGCAAACGGCACGACCGTCAGGAACAGCTCAATTGGATTGCCAGCGATCCCAGCCAGGTCGGCAACGCCGAAGACATCGGTATTGCGTACTTTCTCCGGAAGTAACGTGACGAAATTGCCGAGGAGCATGATCGCGACGCGTGCCACGACGAAGAGTGCAAAGATCACTTCGCTGACCTGTAATCGAAGTTTTGCGTTGTCGCGGAGGTCACGACGCTTAAGCAGCACGTAGATCAGCGACCCGAAGAAGAAATAGATGAGAATACCGCACAGGAGTTCTCGCAGTGCAACAACAATACGCAAGACGCCGGTGTCGCGATGCGCCGTGGCTTCGCCGATACGCAGCATGCCAACAAATGTGGCCGGCTCCCCCTGCTCGGCAATGATGCTAAATGGCTCGGCGCTTCTTCCGGTCGGGTTCGGCCTGGCCTCGTAATCAATATCAAGTGAGTGTTCGGTCTCCGTGGCGACAGCATCGACAAAGTTGAACGACTGCACATTCGCATGCTTCTCATCCGGTGCGTACGCTAACAGTGCGCGGCTTACGACATAGCCGAGCGATGTCGTATCCGATATTTTCCGTAGCCCGATCAGCCAGATGTACTCACCATCGTTTTCTACGTAGATCGCTCGGCTCTTATTCTCGATATAGTTGAGGCCTGACAATACGGAATCCCACGGTGTGCGTAACGGGATGGAGGAGTTCCAGGCCATCAGGCGTCGACTCTTATCATAGATCGCAACGCTATACTGCTCCGAGGGTGGCGGAGCGGCTTCCTTATTAGTAAACGTTACGAGCGAATCGTCAAATGCTTCTTTGATCGAAAGCAGGCGAACAAAGACCTGGTTCTGGTCCCGCATCAGGACGTTGGTGCGTATCGTGTTATCGACAGCGACGACGTCGCGAAGTTGTGTTGCACGTTCGGCAGCATTGTGTGCTGCTGCGCGGACTTTGTCGACGATCTCCTGCTTTTGGAGCGTCTTCTTATCCGATTCGGCAAAGAACATCTGGACCTGCTCGAAGATGATGACGATCACCGAAAGCGCCATGAGCCATCGGAGTGCAGACACCGTGCGCGACGGAAGTTCGCTTAAAAAGATATGGTACGCATCACGGACCTGCGACGCTCCCTGGCGCATCGATGGCCGCGAGCGGGTTGTCTCTGGTGCCGTATCCTGATCGCTCATCGAATAACGATTCGATTGATAAGCCAGTGGGTTTCACGATCCCTGGTAAAGCCCATGGTCAGCTTTAATTGCCGTTCACCAGAACTTGATCGTACCCGCAGCGAACTGATCGCCACACTCGAGCTAGCCCCCTCCTTAATGACGCCAAGCGTATACCCGACCGGCAAGTGCTCGCGCAGGAACGACTCGATCACGGCGACTGCCTGGTTCACGGAGAGATATGTAGCAGGTTTACCTAAGATATCGATGAAGGTCTTTTTCGGATTAAGGTACTCGCGGATGGTCGCGAGCGAGCGCGTGGCGATCGCTCGTTCGATTGAACGAACATGTCGGTGGAGCGTTGACGGTTCTGGCGGTTGCGCGCAAAGCTTGCCGGACGTAAATCCGAACAGGACAGCAAGAAAGGCTGTGTGTGTGAGTGACAGTATAAAGTGAGCCGTACGCAAAATGTCCTATGCATTCCAGAAGGATTGGCCGTTGTTGATAATTCCCATGACCTTCCCTTTCAGTGTATAACCGAGAAACGGCGTGTTCTGTGACTTGGAGCGGATGTCGCCTTTCTCAAAGGTCCAGGAAAGGTCAGGGGCGATGATCGTCAGGTTCGCCGTCGCTCCTGCTTCGATCTTGATCGTAGGAAGTTTTAACAGCTTGCGCGGATTTGTCGAGCACTTTGTGATGTACTCGCTCATGCTCAGGATGCCGGTGTGGACTAAGTGCGTCAGTCCCAACCCAACGGCAGTCTCAAGTCCGATAATGCCGTATGCAGCCGTGAGCATGTCGGTCTCTTTCTCATGCGTGGCATGCGGCGCATGATCGGTTGCGATACAGTCGATCGTCCCGTCACGCAACCCTTCGATCACTGCTTCAAGATCTTGCTGCTCGCGTAGCGGCGGATTCATCTTCGCTTGGCCAAAGTGCGTCTCGACAGCTTCGTCGGTGAGCACAAAGTGATGCGGTGTTACTTCACAGGTGATCTGCAACCCCTTATGCTTTGCATCGCGCACAAGCTGGATCGCACCCTTCGTGCTCAGGTGAGCTACGTGGTAGCGAACACCGCCGACATACTCGGCTAAGAGAATGTCGCGGGCAACAATAATATCTTCGGCGACAGACGGATATCCCGGAAGCCCGAGCTTCGTCGAGACTTTTCCTTCGTGCATGCACGTACCCGCCGTCATCGAATGCTCTTCGCAATGCTGCGTGCAGAGGAAGTCGAACATCTTGCCATACTCAAAGACGCGGCGCATGACGTCGGCGCTCCGCACTGCCCCGCCATCGTCAGAGATCATCCTGATCCCTGCATCGGCAAGCGACTGCATCGGCGAAAGTTCTTCACCCTTGCGGGCTTTCGTCATTGTTGCGCAAGGTTCGACATCAACGATGTTGCCTTTGGCCTTGTCCCTGATGAAACTGACTACGAACGGATCGGAGATCGACGGCTCGGTATTCGGCATGCAGCAGACGCCGGTAAAGCCACCAGCAGCAGCTGCTCGTGTACCGGTCTCGATCGTCTCTTTGTATTCCTGGCCCGGCTCGCGAAGATGCACGTGCATATCGAAAAATCCGGGAGCTACGATCGCGCCGGCAAGATCTTTGACTTCGGCCTTGCTCGAAAGATTTTTTCCTATTTGTACGATCTGTCCGTTAGCGATCTCGATATCGAGTCCCTGCTCGTCCCTTCCGGTCACCGGATCGATAATATGACAATTTTTTAGTAACAGCTCCATCGTTATTTAGTAAACAACCATTCTAAGATCGCCATCCTCACTGCCACGCCACGTGCTACCTGCCGCAATATAAGCGAGCGGCCGGCATCGGCAGCTTCATCGTCAAGTTCGACGCTCCGGTTCACCGGCCCGGGATGCAGGATGAAGGCATCGGTAAGCGACAGACGATGCGGCGTCATTCCGTACTTACTGCGGAAATCGCCGAGCGAAGGGATATATCGCTTCCCCTGGCGCTCATGCTGAATACGCAACGCCATGATCGCATCTTGCTCGCCGATCACATGATCGAGATCGTAATGCGCTTCAACATCAAATACTTCGCGAATGTGGCGAGGCATCAGCGTATTCGGCGCAACAACCGTAACCTGTGCACCAAGACGCTTCAACAAATAGATATTTGACCGCGCCACGCGCGAATGCTGAATGTCGCCAACGATCGCAATTCGCTTCCCTTCCAGTGAACCCAGCGCTTCGATCAGCGTCGCCGCATCGAGCAAGGCCTGCGTCGGATGCTCGCATGCGCCGTCGCCGGCATTAATGATGCGGATATGATCGGGCAGATGCTTGCGTAAGAGTTGCGGTACGCCGCCGGCATTATGCCTGACGACGATACAGTCGATCTTCATTGCCGTGATCACGTTGACGGTATCGATGAGCGACTCGCCTTTAGTAAGGCTGCTTGTCTGCATCGACAGACTGACGGTATCGGCGCCCAGCCGTTTCTCGGCTAGCTCAAACGATGTACGGGTACGTGTGGAATTCTCGAAAAACAGGTTTGCAACGGTGATGCCGGCAAGTGCACTGGACTTGACGATCGGCTCTTTCGAAAGAATATTGGGAAAATGAGCGTCGGAGCGACGCAAAAGCCACTCAAGGTCTTCCTTCGTGAGGAAGCGGATGCCTAAAAGGTCACGCCGGGGAATGGTCAAAATCTTGATTTGGTCTAACACAAAAATACGGCTATCTGCTCCCTGAGCCGCTGAGACGCCGAAAAGCAACGAACACCTGTACCGCATTGTTCAAACATGCTTAGGCAAATTTTTCTTCTCTGAAAGCACTCTTTTTTCTCTGTGGCTAAGACAACGCGGACTCGTAAAAGCAAGGAAAGCACGACACCGGAAGCAACCACGCTTTTTGTGCCGGAATCGCCGCAAACCCAGTATTTCAACGAGGAGCTCATCATCCGCGGCGCCCGCGTTCATAACCTCAAGAATGTCGATATTACCTTCCCCAGAGAAAAGCTCATCGTTATTACCGGCATTTCCGGCTCCGGGAAGTCGTCGCTTGCCTTCGATACGATCTACGCCGAAGGTCAGCGCCGGTACGTAGAGAGTCTTTCTCCCTACGCCCGCCAGTTTCTCGATATGATGGAGCGGCCCGATGTCGATCTCATCGAAGGCCTCTCCCCGGCAATTTCGATCGAGCAGAAGACGATCGGCAACTCGCCGCGCTCGACCGTCGGCACCGTCACCGAAGTCTACGACTTCGTCCGCCTCCTCTTCGCACGATTAGGTACGCAGTTTTGTGTCGCCTGCGATATCCCCGTCGAACGCCAGACGCAGGACCAGATCATCGGTACGATCTTCTCCTATCCCGAAAACTCCAAGCTCATCCTGCTTGCTCCGCTCGTTCGTGCACGCAAAGGACATTACCGCGAGCTCTTCGCCGATTCACTGCGCGCCGGCTTCACGAAAGTCCGCATCGATGGCGAGATCAAGGATCTTGTCGAGGGTTTGCAGGTAGATAGATACAAGATCCACACGATCGAAGTCGTCGTCGACCGTCTGCCGATCCATGCGCAATATATGGACCGCCTCGGGCAATCCGTCGAGACTGCGCTCAAGATGGGCAAAGGTGTTGCAAGCGCAGTTGTCGAGACCAAGAACGGTGAAATGACGGAGCTGCTCTTCAGCGAAAAGTATGCATGTCCGAATTGCGGCAGATCGTACGAAGAGCCGCAGCCAAATACATTTTCCTTCAACTCAGTCATCGGTGCATGCGCAATGTGTCATGGACTTGGCGAGACGAAAGACTTTGACGAAGAGCTGCTCTACGGCGACACGACAAAGTCGATCGAAGACGGCGCACTCACGCCGCTTGGGAAGAAACGAAAGAACTGGCTCTGGGCGCAGGTCGAAGCCGTGTTCACTGCATTCAATGCCGATACGAACACGCCGTTCAACAAGCTGAAACGAGATCTTGTCCAGACGCTCATCCACGGCTCCGGCACGGAGAAACTGAAGATCGACTGGCATTCCGGCAGCGGAAAGAAAGTCACGTACGACATGCGCTTTGCGGGTATCCTCGATACCCTGAAGCAGGCAGTGAAGAAAGATGCGACGGAAAGTCTGCGCGAGTGGGCGCAGCAGTTCATGGCCGGGCGCTCTTGCCCCTCCTGCGGCGGTGGCCGACTGAAGCAGGAGTCCCTCTTCATTCGCATCGAAGGCAGGAATATTCATCATGCCGTTACGCTCTCACTCGAAGAAGCTGTAGACTGTTTTAAGAGCTAGTCGGTTAGCGGGACCAAAGAACTCGTAGCAGCGCCGATCCTGC
>JANWLI010000157.1 GCA_025450975.1 Candidatus Kapaibacterium sp.
GATGAAGCCATTGAGTGAGTCGCGAAAGTAAACAGCAGAAGGGAAACGCTCCCTTTTTCCGTTGACGAAAGGGTCGAAAGCATAAATCGTATCCCAGTGCAGGCCATAGTCGAAGCTACGAAATACTTTGCCACTAAAGTAATCGAAAGCCAGATACTTTCCACCGGGAAAGCCGGTGCAGGCGCCGAGGCTATACCCTTGATAAGTGTTGATCGTTTTCCAGGAATTTCCACCGTCAGTTAAGATAACGATCGTCCCATAGCCGCCAACAGCGATGCCATTTTTCTTATCAATAAAATGAATGTCATTGTATAGGAGTGCGGGCGGCTGTGTAAGTAATTCTCTCCAGTCCCGACCCCCATTTTGTGATGTGAGTATTCTATCCAGCGATGAGAGAGCATACAGATTCACCGAATCAGGAGCTGTCAATCGTTTGATCTTAAGTTCATAAGTAAGGCTGTCAAGGATCGACCAGGTGTTAGCAGTGTCGATCGAGCGCGCCAAATAATTTCCTCGGGTAAGATATGAAGCTGTTTTATCATTGGTAATTTCCAATGTAGTGTATTCAAAATACTCCATATCAATTTCCGGAGTGACGGGTATCTGCTCCCAGACAAACTGGGCGAATAGGTTGGAGGAAAAGCTTATACTCAACAAAAAGAACGTCCACAACCAGGAGGATGGGAATAGCACCTGCAGTTTCATTTCACATAAGTAAGTTGAGAACCTGCGGATTGTTACATCTCGATCACAGCGGCTTAAGATCCCGGTTTGAGCTCTACATTGAATCAGAGACCATCCGCTTCTTGAGTTGCGAGATGTGCCAGGTGATGTTGATCTCTTTCGGGCAGGCTTCGACGCAGTTGAAGATGGTGTGGCAGCGCCAGATGCCGTCCTGCGAATCGACGGCGGCCATGTGTTCTTCGGGAGCTTCGTCGCGGGTATCGAATGCAAAGCGGAAGCTCTTGAGGATCGCAGCCGGGCCGATGTAGCTCTCGTTCGACCACAGCGACGGGCAGCTAGTCGTACAGCAGGCGCACATGATGCACTTCGTCGACTCCATCAGGAGTTCGGCGTCTGCTTCCGTCTGATAGCGCTCCATCGTCGGCGGCGGAGTTTTGACGATCAGGTACGGCTTGACAAGTTCGTACTTATTGAAGAAGTCCGTCGTATCGACGACAAGATCTTTGATGATGGGCAGGAAGGGAAGCGGCTCGATGGTTACGGGTTTGCCGGATTCGATGCCTTTGATATCCTGCAGGAGGAGCGAGCATGCCAGCGTGTTGCGGCCGTTAATGGCCATCCCGTCGGAGCCACACATGCCGTGCGCACAGGAGCGGCGGAAGGACAGCGTGCCATCCTGCTGCCACTTAATGTCGTGCAGGGCATCGAGGACGCGGTGCGTGCCTTCGAGGCCGTCGAGGGTATAGTCCTTAAAGTAGGGTTTAGCGTCCTTTTCCGGATTGTAGCGCTGGATGCGGAATGTAACCTTCATATATTTACAAATTTACGACATTTTTTGGTCAAGAACGTCGTATTTTCGTATGCTTTCACAATTATGCATAAAACGATATGAAACGTTTGATATTACTTCTCTTACTTTCTAGCCTTATTTCTATTGCAGATGCGCAAATGCTCACGGTCGCAGATTTTAATGCTCGCATTGGCAAGTCGATTACCTCGACGAGCTACTCAACAACCAGCGCAGATACGACCGGACTTGATGCGAAACTTGCCGCTCTGGTCGGCATGACGGGTACAGGACAAACCTGGGACTTTTCGAGTATTGCGTTTGCTGGTGCAGATCAGGCGACATCCATCACAAGAGCCGGCATTGCCGGAGCTGTTGGCGCCGAGGATCCTAAGCTTGCAAGCGCGACTCACACTGCAGAGACGACGAACGAGTCAACACCAGGATTTAGATCATGGACGTTTTACACCTTATCCGGTGACATCTTGTATACGAATGGCGTAACGGCAGATAGCCTTGGAACCTTGATCTATAAGATTGTTAACGATCCCGCAGCGATCGAATTCAAATTTCCTGTTCAGTACGGTGCAAGCTGGACTGCGCAAACCAGCAATTCGCTGATCGATTTTGGAGGAGAGACGATCAATCGAGAACAAAGAAAAGAAGTTACCATTGATGGTGCGGGTACACTCATTGTTCCTGGGAAAGGTGGAGTTCCTGCTATTCGGATGAAGTCCGTTACGTATGGAAAAACAGGGCCGTATCTCACACTGTATTTCTATGATACCGCCACATTTTATTCTGTGATCTCTACCGATGGTCTAGTCAACGGTTCCATTTCACCTTCACGTCCGAGTCCCATACCAGGACAGCCAGGTATTCCCGGTACGGCATCCTATTCGTTTGGGACAGCAGGTGGTGGGGGGAGTGTTGCAGAAGCTGAGATCACAACGGTATTCAACCTGTCTCCAAATCCTGCATCGACGACTTCGAAACTGACGATCGGGCTCGAGAATGCTGCAGAACTTAGTGTATCGCTCTTCGATGCTTTAGGCCGTGAAGTAGTTTCGATCCCCAGTCAGATGTATTCTGGAGGGACAAACGATCTTTCCCTGGATCTTAAACACCTGTCGGTAGGGTCGTATGTTGTCAGGCTTGCCTCAAGTAAGGGTATCGCAACTAAGCAAATCACAGTTGTAAGATAAGCATACAAATTGTTTCCAGGACAAGGGCGGTCAATCCGCCCTTTTTTATTGTATCTTTGCTCATTCATTAAGCTGGATTTGTATGACCGTAAAAGATTTCATTCGCGATATTCCAGACTTTCCAAGTGTCGGAACTACCTTCCGAGATATTTCTCCTATTCTCCATAATTCCAAGGCAATGGAGTATGCAGTTGAGGCAATGTATGAGCGTGTTAAAGACCTTAAGCCCGATGTCATTGTTGGCATTGAGTCCCGTGGGTACATTTTTGCTGCCTTGCTGGCCGGGCGATTTAAGGTCGGCATGGCTACGGCCCGGAAGAAGACTGATGTCCATCCGCTCGATACCGTCGGCATCGATTATGCGATCGAGATGGGGACGAGCCGCCTTGAGATGATGCGCGATGCGATCAAGCAGGGCGAACGTGCGCTTGTCGTTGACGACCTGTTGGCTACGGGTGTCACCTCGAAAGCGGCTGCAGACCTCATCACGATGCTTGGTGGTCAGGTTGTTGGCTTTGCCTTCCTGGCAGATATTAACTACTACGACGGAGAGCAATTGCTTGCCCCGATCGCGCCGGTTGTCCATATTTATGATTGTTAATACCCGGGAGCTCAGCGTAAGATAATATTACTGAGTAAGTATTTTTACCCAAGGCGAATCGATCGATTCGCCTTTTTCTTTACTTTTTATGAATATTTAGTCACACATGTAACTTGGAATACGTTTTGTAGTTATACTACTGCGATTAGATGTTTAACCCTAGAGGAACGTATGTACAGGTTTTTTTTGCTGTGCTCGTTGGCGCTCATCCTTAGCGGCACACTCGTCCTTGACTCGTGCCAGCACGAGCCGTTTTTGCTCATAGCAAGTAACGGCGCTGACCCTACGGATACTGGTGGCAACGATACCACGTCACAAACTGACTCCACAGTCATTCTTTGCAGCCCCGATACGGTTTATTTTCGGAATACGATCCTGCCGCTCCTTGTCTCGAATTGCTCGATGTCGGGATGTCATGATGCCACTTCGCATAAAGAAGATGTGGTCTTAACGTCGTATGCTTCGGTGCGTTCGACAGGGGAGATCAAGCTCTCTAAACCAAGGGAAAGTGAGCTGTATAAAGTCCTCATAAAAAACGATCCAAAAGAGCGCATGCCGGAAGGGAAGGCGCCGTTACCTGACGAACAGATCGCTCAAATTTTGAAATGGATCGAGCAAGGCGCAAAAGATAATTACTGTAACGAGTGTGATTCGACCCAGGCAGCGTACGCGCTCAACATACGGCCGATCATTGTAAAAAGTTGTCAGGGATGCCACAGTGGTACAAGTCCGGGAGGCGGATTTGATTTTACGTCTGTCCAGGGATTACAGACAGTTGCACTTAACGGTAAACTTGTCGGTGCAGTCTCGCGCCTTCCAGGGTTTAAAGCAATGCCGGAAAGTGGCAAGTTACCTGATTGCGATGTAAGCAAGATTCGTGAGTGGGTTCGTAATGGAGCACTGAATAACTAAGATGAGGATACTAAATACAGCCACACTATCTATCCTCTGCGGCCTAATATTTGTCGCAACAAGTTGTTACTATGACAACGAAGAATACCTGTATCCTTCCATTAGTGGCATCCGTGCATGCGACACGGCATCCATCTCCTATGCTCTTCATGTCAATCCGATCATTACTTCAAAGTGTCTGACCTGTCATAGCACGACTGCGGCCCCGAGTTCAGGAGGGAGCATAGTGCTTGAAGGGTACAGTAATCTGCACAAATCAGCGACTTCCGGAAAACTGCTCGGGAGTATATCTCATGCTCCCGGCTTCTCTGCAATGCCCAAGGGCGGCAACAAACTCTCGTATTGTGAACGAACCACGATCCGCAGGTGGATCGAAGGCGATACACTAAACAGCTAAGACGATGAAGATCAAAAAAATATATATATGGCTCATGCTGCTGGTGTTTGTGGGAGGCGGTGTGGCGTTCGGCGTGCGTGAGTATACCAGAGGAAATGACGATCTTGCCAGCGCTACTCCACAAGTTACCATCACAGCGATCGAATTGATGAATGCGTATTCAAGTGATGAAACGTCGGCAAATGCAACATATCTGAATAAGGTCGTACGCGTTTCAGGCACGATCAAGGATATTAAGCAGGACTCGTTAGGATCGTACAGCATCGATCTCGAATCCGGCAGCGAACTCGGCGTTGTGAGTTGTCTGCTCGATAAGCGGCACAATGACGATGCGAAAGGCGTGCAGCCGGGCAGCAATGTTTCAGTCACAGGATTATGCACCGGAGCATTGATGGACGTTGTCCTCGTCCGATGCGCACTCAACTGATTTTCCACTTAAACAATATATGTCTAGATACGTATGAAAAAGATTCTGATCACGGTTCTCTTTACCGCTCTGGCTATCCCCGGAGTGCATGCACAATCAAAGTACTTTACGAAGAGCGGCACGATCACGTTTTCTTCGAAGACAGCACTCGAAGATATTGAAGCGAAAAACCAAAAAGCGACCTGTGTTATCGATACGAAAACTGGCGCGATCGAGGTCGCAGTGCTTATGAAGGCATTCGAGTTCGAGAAGGCGCTGATGCAGGAGCATTTCAACGAGAATTATGTCGAGAGCGATAAGTACCCGAAATCAACACTTAAAGGAAAGATCACGGAGATCGGCAGTGTTAACTTTACGAAGGATGGCACGTATCCGGTTACGATCGCAGGAAAATTTCTCATGCATGGCGTCGAGAAAGATATGACAGCGAAGGGATCGCTCACCGTCAAGAATGGCAAGATCTCCGGTGCATCGTCGTTCGTCGTCAAGCTCTCCGACCATAAGATCGAGATCCCCGGTGTGGTAAAGGATAAGGTATCCAACAATATTACGATCAACGTCGCATTCTGGTTAGATCCCTTATCGTGAAGCAATTCCTCTTTGTTCTGCTCGTATGCTCCGTTACTTCTGTTGCGTTAGCGCAGGATGAGGATCTCCTAGCGCTTCTCGGAGAAGACTCTACCGAAGAGATCGAATATGTATCGGCAGCATTTAAGTCGACACGGGTGATCAATGGCCAGTCGATCGAAATGCTTGGCGCGGGGTCGCTCGATTTTCGCATACTTCATCGTTTCGGCCTCCTGAAGAACGGCTTCGGTGAAATGTTCGGCTTAGATCAGTCAACCATACGACTGAGCTTCGACTATGCTCCGCTCGACGATCTGCTGATCGGTTTCGGACGGAGCTCAGCGAAGAAGGAGCTTGATGGCTACATCAAGGTTCGGGTGCTGCAACAGTCGAAGGGCGCACGCGAACTGCCGGTTTCCGTCGTGCTTGTTTCCGGCATCACGTGTGAAACGCTGCCGTTTGCAGACCAGACGAGAGAGAATTACTTTTCATCGCGTCTGGCGTTCTTTAACGAGATCCTCATCGGAAGTAAGCTGAGCGATGACATCTCGGTGCAGATCGCGCCGTTATTTATTCATCGTAATCTCGTCGATAAGCAATCAACCCCGAATGATATCTATGCTCTGGGGTTTGGCGGCAGAGCACGGTTGACAAATCGTATTGCCTTTATGCTCGAATACCACCATGCGTTTAACGGCATGGTTAGTGGCTTCAACAAGGATGCGCTGTCTGTCGGCGTCGATATTGAAACCGGCGGTCACGTCTTTCAGCTGCATGTTTCGAATGCAACGGGCATGAATGAACGTGCTTTCGTAACGGAGACGATGCAGGATTGGCTCAAAGGCGAAATTCAATTCGGCTTTAACCTTTCGCGCATGTTCCAGTTATAGCAGGGAAATTACTCGCGCACGACGAGCGGAATGCTGATCTCGACCGGTTCCAATCCGCCAGCACGTAGTGAATGAACCTGGTTGGGTTCTGCAACCGGACGGAAGTCCCGGACTTTTGCGGCAAATTCTTCGGGAAAGCGCTGGACCGTAAACTTCACCGGCCATGCTGCAGCTTCGCCGAGCGCACAGATCGTGCGGCCTTCGATATTCTTCGCAACGTCTTCGAGGAGTGCAACATCGGCTTTCGCTCCATTGCCCGCATTGATGCGCTTGAGCACCTTATGGAGCCAGCCGGTACCTTCACGACAGGGAGTACATTGACCGCAGGACTCGTGCCAGTAAAACTTTGAAATGCGCTGCAGGACTTTGACAATGTCTGTGTCTTCATCCATGACCATGATACCGCCGGTACCAATGGCACTTCCTGCAGCACGGAGGTTATCGGCATCCATCTTAATGCCATCGAGTGCATCGCCGCGAAGCGGAGGCATTGACGACCCGCCGGGAATGACCATCTTGATCTTCTTATCGCCGCGGACACCGCCGGCGTACTTGTAGATCATGTCGGTAAGCAGCGTGCCCGTCGGTACTTCGAAAATACCAGGACGATTGACGTGACCGCTAACACCGAGAAGGATGGTACCCGGATGCTTCGCTTCGCCGATCTTTGAGTAC
>JANWLI010000158.1 GCA_025450975.1 Candidatus Kapaibacterium sp.
ATCGGACTTGGCCTTGGCATGTCGCCGGTCACGCATGCCGAAGCAGAAGCACTGATTACTGACTCGCTGACGACAACGACCTATAAGCGCGAAGGCGGCGTCTCGCAATTATACATCGGCCTTACCGGTCGTCTCGCAGGCGGTATTGCCATCGGCGGAAGATTTGATTATTTATTTGGCAACTTACGTCAACTTGCTCAGTCGGAGCCTGTTACAAACGAATCCGCTGCCAGCATTTTTGACAGAGAGTATTCGCTCAATGGCATCCGCGGAACATTCGGCGTTGCCGTAAGCATCGACTCATTTGTCCGCAGCCTCCACGGATTGACATTCGGCGCAACGTACTCGACACAAAGCTCGCTGCATTCGACACGGAGAAATGTCTTTACGCCGATCAACTCCGCGCTCGATACGACGATCAACATCGTCGGAAATGGCATCTTCCCTTCGGAGATCAAGCTTGGTCTCTCCGGTCGTTTCGGCGATCGGTATCGTGTTGAAGGCAGCATGACCATGAGCGATTTCGCATCGTCTTCATTCTTTTCGCAGACCGAGCCGGTACCAGGAGATGCGCAACTCGGCGCTTATACACGCATCGCATTCGGCCTCGAACGCCTTCCGCGCATGGGTGACGATGGAAAAGGTATCAGCGTATGGGAGCGTGCAGGCTTGCGGGCAGGTGTCGCGTTCACCACTCTCCCCTTCCTACCCGATGGATCTTCTGCCGTCACTGAGACAAGCGCTTCGTTCGGATTTAGCCTGCCGATCAATTTAGAATCGGTACTTGACTTTGCCATCACCGGCGGAATTCGTAAACCCGAGATCGAATCCGCAGGACCGAAGGACACCTTCCTGCGCTTAAGCGGCTCCATAAGTTTAGGCGAGCGATGGTTCAATCCGCTCAGAAGAGAGGATGACGAATAATGAAAGTAGCAGTCGGAAGCGATCATGCAGGATTTACTCTCAAGGAGAAAGTAAAAGCGTACCTCACTTCGAAGGGACATGAGGTCATTGACTTCGGTACCGATAGCGAGGAGCGCTTCGATTATCCGGACGCTGCGCATCCGGCTGCAATGAGCATTCAAAAAGGCGAGGCCGATCGCGGTGTGCTCGTCTGTGGCAGTGGCGTCGGAATGGCAATTGCAGCCAACCGTCACCGCGGCGTGCGCGCTGTCGATGCAGTCACCGAAGAAATGGCTAAGCTCTCACGCGAGCATAACAACGCGAATGTACTAGCACTCGGGCAACGTCTGCTCAGTTGGGAAGAAGCGCAAAAGATCATCGACACGTTCTTTGCTACCGAATTCGAAGGCGGCCGTCACGAACAGCGCGTACAGAAAATAGACCAGGTTTAATAAACGAAATTCAGGCGGAAGATATGAACGATAAGCAAGTGCAAGAAGCATTACAGCATGAGCTTGAACGCCAGCAACACGGACTTGAACTCATCGCAAGCGAAAATTTCGTTTCTCGTGCCGTGCTCGAAGCGCAGGGCAGCGTACTCACGAATAAGTACGCCGAAGGCTATCCGGGAAAGCGATACTACGGCGGATGTGAATTTGTTGATGTCGTCGAAGATCTCGCACGCGACCGCGTAAAGCAACTTTACGGCGCCGAGTATGCCAATGTGCAGCCGCATAGCGGCTCGCAGGCGAACATGGCCGTCTACTTCACCTTCCTCCAGCCCGGCGACACCGTCCTCGGTATGAACCTCGCTCATGGTGGACATCTCACACATGGACATCCCGCAAATTTCTCCGGCAAGCTCTACAAGTTCGTCGCCTACGGCGTCTCGCGTGAAACCGGCTACATCGACTACGATGACGTCGAAGCTCGCGCGAAGGAACACAAGCCAAAGATGATCACCGTCGGCGCAAGTGCATATTCGAGAGACATCGATTTTAAGCGCTTCCGCGATATCGCCGATTCTGTCGGCGCATGGCTCTTCTGCGATATGGCACATCCTGCCGGACTCATCGCAAAAGGTCATCTCTCTACTCCGCTCCCGCATTGCCATATTGTTGCATCGACAACACATAAGACGTTGCGCGGCCCACGCGGCGGCATGATCCTCATGGGAAAAGATTTTGAGAACACCTGGGGGCAGGTTGCACCCAAGAGCGGACGCACGAAGATGGTCTCCGAGTTGATCGATTCCACCGTCATGCCCGGCATTCAGGGCGGACCGCTCATGCATGTCATCGCCGCAAAAGCTGTGGCCTTTGGCGAAGCGCTCGAAGATTCGTTTACCGGATATACGGCGCAGGTGATCTTCAATGCCAAGCGCCTTGCAGAAAAGCTCGTAGAACGTGGATATAACATCATCTCCAACGGCACCGACAACCACCTCATGCTCGTCGATCTGCGCTCGAAAAATATTACCGGTAAGCTTGCCGAAGAAGCACTCGATAAGGCGGCCATCACCGTCAATAAGAATGCTGTACCGTACGACGACAAGTCTGCGCTCGTGACGAGCGGCATCCGCATCGGCACTGCTGCTGTCACATCGCGTGGCATGAAAGAGCATGCAATGGATGAGATCGCATCGTTGATCGATACGGTCATTACGAATGCCGGCGATTCGAGCGTTCATCAGCGTGTGAAGGACGAAGTCAAGTCGCTGACGGCAAACTATCCGCTCTATGCCTGATGCCAGAAGAAACCGGACAGCAGAACGCGCGTGAGAAGGAGATGTCCATTTGGGGACATCTGGAAGAACTACGCTGGATCGTCCTGCGCTCGGTTATCGGCATCGTCCTCGGTATCATTATCTGTCTCATCTTTAGCGATTTTATCGTTAAGGAGATCATCCTCGCTCCTGCACTGTCCACCAATCCTCCGCTGAAGCTTTCGACCACGGAAGTCTTTGGCGAGCTCTCTTTTTATATGCAGGTAGCCATCTGGGGCGGCGTCATTCTCTCATTTCCGTACACGCTCACGCAGCTTTGGAAGTTTATCGAGCCGGCGCTCTACGATAAGGAGAAGAAGTACGTGCGGCAGATCAGCTTCTTCACCGTCGTAAGCTTCCTCTGTGGCATGGCCTTTGCTTATTTTGTGATGTTGCCGATGATGCTTACATTCGCAGCAGAGTTCGGCTCCGAGACGATCATGAACATTCCCGATGTCGGCAAGTACCTTGCGATCTTCCTGATGATCGTCATCGTCTCCGGTCTCATCTTTGAGCTGCCGCTGATCTCGTTCTTTCTCGGAAGGCTCGGCATCCTGACGCCTGCATTTCTGCGTCACTACCGCCGCCATACGCTGATCGCCT
Source organism: Candidatus Kapaibacterium sp. (assembly GCA_025450975.1). Taxonomy (GTDB): domain Bacteria; phylum Bacteroidota; class Ignavibacteria; order Palsa-1295; family Palsa-1295; genus JANWLI01. The sequence goes on from JANWLI010000158.1 coordinate 3,272, forward strand.
TGCTTGTTGTTGCTGCGCTGCTTTCGCCGGGAGGAAATCCGGTACTGCAGATCATTCTTTTTGTGCCGCTCTGGGCGCTGTTTGAGATCTCAATTATTACCAGTGGCCTCGCTTCGCGCAAGCGCAAGACCGAACTTACTCAATGACCATTTCTCTTGCCGATATCCGCAAGCCGATCGAATCCGAGATCCACGAATTCAACCGGCGCTTTAAGGACACAGTACTTTCAACTGTGCCGCTCGTTAATCTCATTGCAAAGTACCTGGTCCGCACCAAGGGCAAGCAGATCCGTCCGGTTCTGGTGCTCCTTGCCGCTTCTGCATCCGGCGGCGTGACCGATGCAACGTACCGCGCAGCAACGCTTGTAGAGTTGCTCCACACTGCAACACTTGTGCATGACGATGTGATCGATGAAGCCGATACCCGCCGCGGCTTTGCGAGCATCCGCGCACTATGGCGCAATAAAGCCGGCGTCTTGATGGGCGACTACCTGCTCGCCAAAGGATTACTGCTGACGATAGATACGAAAGAATTTCATTTTCTCGAGATCACCTCTACTGCAGTCCGCAGGATGTCCGAAGGTGAACTCTATCAGTTGCAGAAGGCACGGCAGATGAACACCGATGAGACTGCCTACTTTAAGATCATCGCCGATAAAACAGCATCGCTCATCGCAACCTGCACCGAGCTCGGTGCCGCAAGTGTAGCAGGACCAAACCCCGCTCTTCAGGAGACGCTGCGTAACTACGGCGAGAATGTCGGAATAGCATTTCAGATCCGCGACGACCTATTCGATTATGAAGCATCCTCAGGCATAATCGGTAAGCCTGTGGGCAATGACATCAAAGAAAAGAAGCTTACGCTACCTTTACTTCATACACTTTCGAAGCTTGACGAAAAAGAGGGTAAGCGCATCCGCAAGCTGATCAAATCCGGCAAGGCATCTGCAAGCGAGCGGGACCTGATCGTAAGCCTGGTTAAGTCTACCGGCGGCCTGGAATACGCATGGAATAAGGCGCAGGAGTATTCTGACCAGGCGCGGCAATCGATCGCTTCACTTCCGTCAAGCCCCGCCAAAGAAGCGCTGATCCAGTTCTCCCATTTCGTTATTGAACGAACAAAATAAGCGTTTCTGTTATCAGGAAGTATGCTCGAGCTCTTCCTGCCACGACGATGTATTCATTGCGGCGAACCTGCAAAGAAGGGAGCTGAAACGCTTTCGAAATATTTGTGCAGCAACTGCCTTCGCGAGTATACCACACTCGAACCTCCGGCAGTAGATGAGCTTGAAGATCGCACACGCCGGCTCTCTACGCTTCCCTTTCCGACAGGCGTCTATGCAGCATATTCGTTTATTCCGGAAAGCGTGCTGCAGTCGATCATCCATCACTTCAAGTATCTCGACATGCCCCGTCTTGCAAAGCGAATGGGCAACGAAGTGGCCGTAACGTTCGGGCAGCTTGCGAACTTTGTCGATGTCATCCTCCCCGTTCCGCTGCATGTTACCCGGTATGCCGAGCGAGGATATAATCAGTCTGCAATGCTGGCGAAAAGTCTTTCGAAGTCGCTTGATAAGATCTACCTCAAAGACGCAATTAAACGGACCAGACCTACGCCAACCCAAACAGGACTAACGATCACCGAACGTGAAGAGAATGTGCGAGGAGCATTTAAACTTACGGACCGCCGCATCGAACAACTCAAAGGAAAGCGACTGCTTATCGTCGATGATGTGATCACTACGGGAGCAACAATGGCAAGCATCGGTGCCGAACTTGCAAAGGCAGAACCAAAAGAAGTAGGCTTTTTTGCGTTGGCTGCAGCTCAGCTTGGTGCCTGATCACCAGCTGCCGCCGGCTCCGCCGCCGCCGAACGAACCGCCGCCTCCGCCGCCCCAGCCGCCACCACCGCCGAAGCCACCTCCACCACCGAATCCGCCGCCTGTCCAGCCGCTGCCGCCACTGCGTCTGCCGCTATTCATGACCGCAGACCAGAGCAGCGCCTGCATAATGCCACCACCGCAGCCCGAGCGGCTGCCCTGACGCCCGATGACCGTTCGCTTTCCTCCCGAACCAAAGAGTATACGCGAAACAATAAGGATCACAAAGAACAGGATCACATAGCCAAATGCGCCGCCCCAGCCTCCACCATTGGAATCACCGATAGACTTTTTCTCGGCAACGAATTCTCCCTTCGTCGCAGCCATGAGCGCCTCGACCGTCCCGTCAAGCCCGGCAAAGTATTTCCCTTGCTTGAGTGCCGGCACGAGGATCTCCTGGCCGATCCGGTGCGATTCCGCATCGGTCATCGTTGGTTCAAGACCGTAGCCCGGAGCGATAAACCACTTCCGATCATTGATCGAAAGAAGGACAAGCGCGCCATTGTTTTTCTTACTCTGCCCGAGCTTGTTCTCCTGCGCGGCTTCGATGGCAAAATCGCTCTGCGGATATCCATCGAGCGTCTTGATGATCATGATGGCGATCTGTGTCGAGGTCGAATCTTCGAATGCACGAAGCTTCCCTTCGAGTATCGACTTCTCGCCGGAGGAAAGGGTCCCGGTCTCATCATAGACGAGGCTCGTAAGTTTTGGGATCTGAGGACGCCCCGATGTCGAAAGCTGAGCAGGTGCGATTCCGGCAGCGCACATGGCCGCTATAAATACCAGACAGAATAACAGATACCTCATTGTCAGGCAAAAATACCAGTCTTAAGACGCCCACAGGCATTTTTTCAAATATACCCTTACGCCGTAAGCCATTAAAATTACTTAAATTTGCAGCTGTCACTTGGAAGGTACATCATTGAAATTCACCTTTGACACCATGAAACTTCTCACTTCATTGGCCTTAGTTCTCGTCGCGACCGTTGCGTTGGCGCAAACGCGAATCAACGGAACAATGGAAGTCGATTCCGTCGAGCGAGAGTTTATCGTCGCACTACCTTCGGGAGCATTACCGCCAAACGGCTATCCGATATTATTTATGCTGCACGGGACTTCCGGCGATGGCGAAAAATTCTATAACATCTCCGGCTGGAAGGAAAAAGGCGAGGAAGAGAA
>JANWLI010000159.1 GCA_025450975.1 Candidatus Kapaibacterium sp.
ATGACATGATCGAAGCGAAGAAGCAGATCTTCCGTTATGGCAGAGGCGACGTGCACGACGATTTCCCGGATATGGTAGCAGCTGCTGCGGAGAACCTCGATCCGGAATATGGCAGCGCATCGACGAATGTCGAGATGCTTTAAAGCCCGACTCGTGCACTCATCTTGTAGTTAACGTTATTATTGTTTTTTTGCGATCAGCTGCCTGAAGCTCGGATTCTTCCAGAACGTAGATCTCTTTGTTTTTGCTGACCCAAGCAACACGACTATCTACATTCTCGTGGACCCTGAAGGGCTTCCCGAATTTTCCATTAAGATATTTAACTAGCTTTTTGAATTGCTTCGTATCTACAGCGGCGTCCCACCGTGTTGTTCTTAAGGTATCGTTAATAAAATCAGCGAAGAGCCATATACCTTTGATGCCAGCTACTTTGAAATCTGAAATAATGATGCTAACCGAATCTTGCGGAGGTTGCCCCCGCGACGGATCGACGATTAAATATCTACTGAAAGCACTATCGAACTGTGCTTTTGTCCAGCCGATCCGCCACTCTTGCTGAGCGAATGATGCCGACGCAAACCATATTGAGAAGATCAGCAATTTGAAGGCTGTCATTGTGCTGAGAAAACGCTTGGGTAGCAATCCGTAAAATACTTTTTCACATCGCTCGATGTGTTCTTTTTGCAATGGAATACAACACACTTCTCCTCGCCCGCGTCATCATAAACCAGCGTAATAAAATTGTCCGGCACCTCAGTGGTTTTATCTTTCATGCCGGACATGCCGCCGAGCAACGCACCGAAGGGTCCGAGGAGAACGCCGCCAACAACTGCGCGACCAAGAACTGACTTCTCTTTTTTCTCCAGTATCGTCTCCTTCGTTTCGAACGAGATGTGTCTTATTGTCACGTCAGGAACTGCAATACGAACGGCCTTAAACCCGGTCTGCATTTGCACCTCTAGGCCTTTGGGCTGCTTATAAAAATTAACGTAGTCCTTGCTCACTGAGGGCAATGCTTCAAAGGCAGAGACACCGGAGACGTATGACACTTTACTGATCAATCCTTTTTGGCTGAACATCGAGGTCTTGCCGATAAGGGCCTCCATTTGATTTTTATCGAGGGCTTCAAGCATATTCAAGTTCCTTTCTATTGAGGGGGCGGCAAATATATGACGCCACGTTGACAAATCCAAATGTAAACTTATTCATAATGAGAAACTACCTGTACTACTCTGATGAGTTTCAGCACTTCGGACTCCGGTAGAAAGACCGATTTGAAATCGGGGTTTACTGCCTGCAGGCGATAACCGCCGGGCTCTTTGAAGACTTGCTTCACCGTATGTTCTGAATCGCGACTGACAACTACGTAGATCTTGCCGCTGATAAATTGCTTTTGTGGAGAGCAGAGAACGTAGTCGCCATCGTGTATTTGCGGATACATCGACTCCCCTGTGATCTTCAGCCCGAATGCCGCTTTGTCTTTTATCTTAGTCGACCATATCCAGTCTATTACGTCCTCATCTTTGAAGCCCATACGCAAGCTACTCGCGTTCACCGTGGTGATCACTGGTATTTTATGCAAGTCCTCATCAGACGGAAGCGATACGTACTCCAGTTCGCTGCTAGGCTTCATGCCAAAGAGAAGCTTTACTACTTCGGACTCCTTGTAAAATTCAAATAGCTTCTCAAAAAAATCGCTGCCCGGCTCGGCTCGCCCCTCTTCATACGATCGGAGCGTCTCATATTTGATCTCAAGTTTTTTCGCAAATTCTGTACGCGACAGCCCCTTCTCGGTATAGAATTCCGTAATTCTTTTACCGATCTCCTTCCTACGCTCTGCCTTTGCCTGCTTTTTTGCAGGGATTTCGCTCATATTAATTCATAAAAAATTTACGAATCGCCTTGCAGTTCGTAAATTCTTTACGTATATTTGTCATAGTTAGTACGAACTAACACAAAGATACTGTAAAATTTAGTAAATCATTTACAAATGGCAATGAGCAATGAGGCGGAGATGCTGCGGATGATCGGGCTCTCCTTCCGGAAGATCGGCCGGATCGTCGACAAGAGTCATACCGTAGTCGAAGCAGTAGTGAAAGGCCGTCCGGCTATCTACTCGAAGGACACGGAAAAGAAGATCTGGGAGGTCATTAACAAGGCAAAGGCAGAGGCTGGCAAGAAACTCCGCGAGTTGCGCAAAGCTGCCTGATTTGAACTTATAAGTTCAAAATTTAACGGTAAGTCATTAAGAATCAATAAAAATTTCGAGGGATGAGGAAGTATATAAGTCGAGCAAGTTTTGATGCCAACCGGAAAGAATTGATAGACCGGATAGTCCGTAGAGATGGCTCCGGAAAATCAGACTCGGTTTACTTATGGTGGGGCAGAGATTCCTCTGCGCCGCGAATTGCTTTTGACATCGACGGGCGGGCCACTATCGTGGTCTACCCGATAGACTTCCTTTCGGCTAAGCTCCGAAAGGCGACAGAGTTACTTGCCCCGACATCCCAAAAGCATTAAGAATCAACATTTCATTTTTCGGAGGATAGTAGTATGAGTAAGTATGAATCTAACCGTTTACCCGACGAGAGCCCGGCAGAATACGCTGCCCGTATCGCCGACGAACAGACGCAGCCTGTGGCTCCGGGCCGCATGAATCGATGGCCAGTGTATAGCGCGATCGAAAAAGAGCGTGAGGCGCAGGATGCAAAGTGGGGTGGCCCCGAGCAAGACGACAAGCACGGCCTTGTTACGTGGAATAGCCTAGTAAGACTGCACAATGGAGGAGCTGTCGAGAGGTTGCGCGAAGGAAGTCCCGCCACCTGGCGCAAGGAGATGGTCCAGGTCGCGGCCCTTGCAGTCGCAGCAGTTGAAGCCTACGACAGACACGCAGCGAAGCATCCCCTATGAGCAACATCATTCCAACCCTGAGCGCCCCGCTCTCGGAAGCAAAGCAAAAGTCGCTTTACGATGAGTCGGTGAACATGTACACCGTCGGTGTCATGTTCGGCTGGCAAAGCAACTTCTTCAAAGCTGCTGCACTCTGGAACATCAAGGAGCATCGGTGGTTCACGCACGGCGGCGTCGTGACGTGGGGCGAGTTCGTAGCCACTCTAGGTCTGACGATCCAACATGCTAACCGCCTTGCATCGGTCGGCAAGATGATCAAGTCCTACATCAAGGAGGTCGGCGAGAACGGCGAGCTTCCGTACATCACGCAGAAACAGATCGGCATTGCCTTCGGCAATTTCTTCAAGCGCGGCCAGAGCGTCACGCTAGAATTCCTTTGCAGTCTATCGCGTGACTTCAACACGTTTCGGAATTTCATCGAGGCGGAAGGTAACGACATCCGCGAAGCGGAGATCAAAAAGATGATCGACGGGTACCGCGGCACGCCGAAGCCGAAGGAGTTACAGTCACTCGGCTACGACAGCCAGCAGACGCTCTTCGGCATGCATGAGAAGATGCTCGCGGCCGGATACCTGTGGGATAAGCATGGGCACTACACGCATCCCGACGGCACGCGCCTGACGTACACTGAGCTTGCAGAGTTTGTCGACGAAGAGACTGGCATGCTGATCTTCAAGGAGTCGTCGGTCATCCTCGATCGTACGGCCGACGAGCTTTCGAAGACGATGCTGCGGCTCTTCGACTTTTACGCAGCGCTGACGAAGAAGCATCACTCGCCTGCATTCAAGAAACTCGTTGCCGAAAAACACAGCGAGGTGAAGCAGAAGGCGAAGGACCTGTATGCACTGGCTGCTGCGATGACCGACAACGAGGAGAAGAACTGATGAGAGAAGTTAAAAGTCAAAAGTTAAAAGTCAAAAGATGACGCGTACTAAGGGCGTGAAGCCGATCGCGAATCTGCGGCCCGTACTGCTCGGTCACTGGACGGTTGCCTACGGCGAGAGCGACAGGAAGTATGCAGTATCGGCAGAGGTAACGACCAGAGAGTTGCACGTCTTCATCGACGGGCAGGGCTACAGCATCGACACAAAAATCTTATTTCAAAAATCGATTAAAGATTGTATCAATGAAATCATCACAACTATCACCAGCAAAAACGCCGAAGCGCCAAAAGACGCAGAAGCAACTGCGTAACGAGATCGCTGCATCGCTTGCCAATCGGGAGATGGTGGCGATGTTCGGGAAGCCGAACGGCAAGACGAATCTTTTCTGGCAGGTCTGGCTGGAGCTATCGCTCGAACTCGAAGGCATCGACGCTGCGACGCGTGCGCCGTACCGTCATGCCGAGAATTATCATGTGGAGATCCTGCCGAACGTCTCGCTGACATCGGCCGGGCTTACGAAGGAGCGCGTGATGCGCCTGATCATGCAGAGCTACCAGGTGCAGTCAGCTGCGCACATGCGCCAGTACGAGATGCTGTACCGCTTTAAGAAGCTGATGATCCAGCTGGAGAAGTCGCGCATCATTCCGTGCATTGCAATGGACAACATCGAGCTGATGCGGCCGGTGGGCTATTCGATCCTGAAGGACCTCAACGAGCTGCGCTACGGCGGCAAGGCGACGGGCATTGCGTGCCTGCTCGCAGGCGAGTTCTCGAAGCGCAAGATGAAGGATACGAACTTCATGCAGCATTGCAACGAGTTCAACATCGGCAAGGTGACTGCTGCGGAGATGGAGGAATTTATTTCGAATATCATCGGGCCGTACTATGCGCCGCGCTTTAAGGAGGCAGCAGTGAAGCAGCTACTCGAATGCCAGTCGACGCTTGAGATGGCGCGACTTGTGAAGCGTGCGTTCCGCGACATCAAGGAAGGCGCGATCGAAGTCGTGACGCCATCGGAGCTTCACGAATACCAGAAAGAGGAATCACTTTCACGCGTACGCATCGCAGCATAACACTGCCCCATGAACAAGCCCAAACCGACTGAGAAGTACAAGGCGGAGATCCGCCGCCAGTGGGACGATGCCTCGACGCGCGTCGAGCAGAAGAAGATCCTTGTCGATGCAGCAGCTGCGATCGGCTACACGTATTCGGGATTCGTGCGACTGCTGGAGCTGAACAAGCGCAAGCGTCCGCCATCGGATAAGCAGGCGCTCCGGATGCAGGAAGACGAGCGCTACGCCCGGCGTGTCTTCGAGCTGAAGATCCGCTCGACCTTCGACGGAAAGTATTCGACGTGGCTGGGTGCATACGAGAGCTTGGTGAGCCGTGGCGAGATCCCGTCGCACATCACGATGAAGCGGATCTATCAGGCGAAGGAGCGGCTGCATCTTGATAACGAAGCAGTCTCGACGCACGGTACGGTGATGCGCTCGGAGCCGCTGGAGCTTGTGCAGATCGATTACACGAAGTCCGTCTTCTTTCACTTCAATGCGCAGGAGCAGATCTTCTTCGAACCTTACAAAGTAAAGGAGTCGGAGTCCAGGCTGTGGATCGGAGCAGGCGTCGATGTGGTAAGCGGCGTCTGCTATCTGCAGTATTTCATCGCCGCCGGTGAGTCCTCGAATTTCGTGATGGACGTGATGCTAAAGATCTTCGACGAGAAGGTATCGGTCGACACAACGACCGGCGAGATCAACGGCCACGAGAAACTCCTGCAGGGAATTCCGAAGGAGTTTTATGGCGACAGAGGGTCGGGCAACAAGTCGAAGGAGACGAAGCGATTTCTGGAGAAGCTCGGCATCAAGCGCATCCTCGGCGGTAACCTTCGCGATCGTGGCGGCAACCTGACATCGGTATCGAATAAGCGCGGCCGCGGCATGGTGGAAAAACTGATCGGCGATTTCAAGCGGCAGTTCGAAATGAAGCTCTGCCATGAGCACGACGACAAGACGCTGCCACCGGCAGTGACGCTCGATTTCCTGAACCACCGGTTGCGCGAGTGGTGCATCGCACGCAACACGTCGACGCATCCGAAGTACCGCGATGCAAAGCGCTGGGACCTCTTCGAGCATGTGCTGGCGAGTTGCGAATTTCCGAACGACGATGCGCGTACGTACGGCACTGCATCGGAGACGTACCGGAATGTGCAGGGCCTTGTCACGGCACGCGGCAAGAGCTACGTTGCGCCGCTCTGGAGCAACAGCGGTGACGATCTCGAGATCGTCTTCAAGAACAAGAAGGTCTACGTGTACGACAGCGGCGAGCTGACGCTGCTGGAGCCGCAGCACGTCGTACGCGAGCGCCTTGAGACTGAGTTCGAGCAGGAGAGCTATGACGGCGTCGAGTTGAAGAAGCGCTTTAACGAAGAGCTGAAGTTTTGCTCGGACGGCCTGATCGTACTGGCCCGGTTGCCGCAAAGCCTCGACGACGACAAGCTTGAATTTTTCTCGAAGAGCAGAACGCTCGAAGAGATCCGGGAACGCGCACGCTACTTCGTCGTCGCGTGCCAACCGAAGGAGTGTACCATCATCCCCTACAATACGGAGAAAGGATAGGATCAATGAACAAGCATAATACCAAACTCCTCTATAGCGAACGGTCGAGCCATTGCATGAACTGCGGCATTGCCGTGCGTCATGCATGTAAGAGCGACGACCCGCGAGCCAACAACGAGTTCTGCGCATTCTGCGGACGCCTCGCAGGAAAGCTCGTCGATGCGGAGTTCCGTCAGCTCGTAGCGCATGAGGATCTGGCAGCAGTCGTCGCGCAGAACCTGCCTGCAGGCGTGATCGCGAACCGATCGGTGATGACGAAGAAAGAGTGCATCGAGGCGGAGCGCGAGAAGCGCGTCGTACTGGATTCCCTGCGTGCACGCAAAGAAGAGATGCGATCGAAGATCGCTGGCGACACGCGCATTAACTAGAAATTTCTCACCAATCACTACTACTAATCACTCGTGTGTGCCCGGCATACTTACTGACATTCGCATGCCGGGCCACCTATAAAAACGATGCAATCATTTAGCACAATGAAAAAGATCAACCTGCAGGAGTCGCTGCCGGTGGCCTCGCTTGTGGCCTCGCGTGCGAGACTTGTGAAGCCTGAACGGATGACGATGCAGGACTTCTACGATCTGCTCTTCACGGAGGGCCTCGCTGCGATGGAAGCCTTCGGTGGCCGCATGAAGCTGCAAAACTTTCAGCAGAAAATAGCATCGGTGAACTGCTCGCTCAAGGTGCGGACGGACGTACTGGCTACGTGTCCGAAGAGCATCACGGTGGCGCAGTGGGCGAGTCATCTGATGTCGCTTGCGCTCGACCTGAGAAAGGGGAAGCGCGATGCATCCTGAAGATAAGGTGTGGATCTCACGCGCCGGATGGCGCACGCTTGCGAAGGTCGGCTGGGCGACGTGGTATTGGTGCGCCATCATGAGCGCCTACTTCTTTCAGGACATCATTCCATTTCAGGATAAGACACAGGCAGTCGTATTTGTGCTGATCTACTTCTCGCTTTTAAGCAGAGTCCGGAAGTCAGTGTACCGCACAGTGCGCGACGAATTTTACATAGTGGAGAAGCCGATGTCGGTTGTGGACCATACCGAGAACGGCATGCGGATATTGGATAAACTTAAACGGTGGTAATTGGAAGGAGAAGTATGAAGCAGTTTGAAGTAACGGCAAAAGGAGACGGAAAGTATTATGTCGGGTTCGATGGCCTAACGATCGAGCAGGTTGTCGATGCATTCGAGATACTGATTAAGAATGGCGTTGTCGATCGTGGTCTTTACACGCGCGTCATGGATAAGGTGATCGGCGATGCGCCGTCACTCGAAGAGCTGTACAAGGCGGCGCGGCTGCAGTCGGAGCAGATCGATCTTGAGGAAGCGATCGCAGAAGTGGAGGGTACCAGTGGTGCACAGTAAATGCAGATTATGCGAAGCCGAGATCGTGTGGCTGAAGGCTGTTCCGGGCGGCAGGCCTATTCCTGTACTGGCGTCGACGGTGCGGCCGGGCGACACGTTCTTTAACGAAGGCAGGCACACGACGCATTTCAGCGACTGCCGTCATAAGGAGGAGTTCGATCTCAATCAGCGTCCGGAAGCGGAAGCAGTAGCCGAAGCAGAAGATCATCATGTCGATCTCGGAGGTGAAGGATGAGATTAGACCTGAATAACTTTTCGTACCTGAACCGCAAGCGTTGCGACGAAGTGTACTGGCCACTCGTGGACTGCGATCTCGCGACGCTGAAGGATAAGATCAACGATGAAATGCATGAGCTGCACGTCGAGATCTACAACTGCCAAGTGTGGGATGGCTGCGGCGAAGAACCGTGCATTGCCCTGGGCAAAGAGATCGCCGACGTGGTGACGTACCTCGACCTGTTGGCGCAGCGTGTCGGGCTCAACCTCTCCGACATCTTAGTGCAGAAATTCAACGAGGTCTCCGATCGGAAGAAAACGAATATCAAGATACCAGTATGATCACGTACGGGAATCCTATGAAGATCGTGGTGAGCGGCCAGACGTTCGAGGCAGTGCCCTTCAAGTGCTATGCCGATCCGATCGAGCGCAGTCCGGCCGTACCACTTTACACTGGCTATTTGCGGACCGATGCAGAAGGAAATGTCTACGTCTTTAAGGTCGAGCCGCGCATGTCGCAGAAGGAGCGCCTGGCCGTCATCAGCCGGTACCAGAACTATCTCTTCACAAAGAAAGCCGGGAGGCCGCGCTAATGCGAGACGAGATCAAGAAGCTTCGCGACGATCTGCTGCAGGAGGCTGCGAAGTTATCCGGCGCACCGGTTAACGACATCCTCGGCAAAGAGCGCTATACGCAGTGCGTCCGGGCGCGGTATGCAATGATGTTCGTCCTTGTCGAATACTTCGGCCTGACGTTAGTCGAAACCGGGCACTACTTCGGCCGCGATCATTCGACTGTGGTTCACGCCCGAATGATCGTCGCTGCGGCAATGACATCGCCAAAGACGCGTCAGCGCGACAGCGCTCTGAGCTTACTTGTCGAAGCACTGGTCGCGATGATACCGGGAGATCTGCAAGATCGGAATCTCAGACTTTACCAGCCGTCCATTCCGGAGCGACTTACGATGCTCGAAAACGAACTGCGTGAGCAGCGAGCCATAGTGGACCGGCTGACAAAATGCATACAAATTTGATGACGCGCGACACCTTAGAGAACCTGCATCATGAAGTTGTCGCTCTGACGGAAGAGCGTACTGGGCGGCTGATCACATCGGTGAAGCCGGAAGTCGTCTGCTACGGTCTTCGCAAATACATTCGTACATCGATGGACGGCATTCTTTTTCATGGCGCTGCGCCGTGTGAGATAGGCAAGACGGAGATCGGCAATGAGCTGTCCCTGCTCGTAATGCGCACGCAGTTGCTGGCTGCGCGTCTTGACATCGACCTTTGCGAGCAGATACACCACACCTTCAACGATACGGCGATCCGCCTGCGATCGGAGCGGAGGATGATCTTATGAGAATTTTTCACTACATTCCACTGTGGAGGCTTAGAAAAAAAATGATGACGCAGATTTATAAAAATTATTCTGACTTCCTCGGTCGCGAGGATAAGAAGACGAACGGTGTCAGTGAGGAATTTGCTGCTGCTAATCCTAACTGGAAGGCTGATAACAGTACGAACACCGGCTGTTGGAATTGCAGCTCTTGCAGCTATTGCAGCTATTGCAGCTATTGCAGCGATTGCAGCGATTGCAGCTTTTGCAGCTCTTGCCGCTCTTGCCGCTCTTGCCGCTCTTGCCGCTCTTGCAGCTTTTGCAGCTCTTGCAGCTCTTGCAGCTCTTGCAGCTATTGCAGCGATTGCAGCTCTTGCCGCTCTTGCAGCGATTGCAGCGATTGCCGCTCTTGCAGCGATTGCAGCGATTGCCGCTCTTGCCGCTCTTGCAGCTTTTGCAGCTCTTGCAGCTCTTGCAGCTCTTGCAGCTCTTGCAGCTTTTGCAGCTCTTGCAGCTTTTGCAGCTTTTGCAGCTCTTGCAGCTTTTGCAGCTTTTGCAGCTCTTGCAGCGATTGCAGCGATTGCCGCTCTTGCCGCTCTTGCCGCTCTTGCCGCTCTTGCCGCTCTTGCAGCTCTTGCCGCTCTTGCAGCGATTGCAGCGATTGCAGCGATTGCCGCGATTGCAGCGATTGCCGCGATTGCAGCTATTGCAAGCAATTGCAGCAGAAGAAGGGCGTCGAGAAAAACAACGGCGGTGCTGATCAAAAGCCTTTCGAGATCCCGAAGATCGAGAACATTCACTCGAAAGTATTCGCTGCTGCCAACGTAGACGGAGCGCTCGACATGTCCACCTGGCATGCCTGTGAGACGACGCATTGCTGGGCCGGACACATTACACACATTGCTGGCGAAGCGGGTAAAGTTCTCGAAGAACGCGCAGGTATGCCGTTTGCTGCGCAGCTGATCCTTCGTGAATCATCGCCGCATAAAGTGCGTCTGCATTTCTTCTATGAGAACGGCAAGAACGCATTGGCAGAGATGGAGCGCCTTGCCGAGCTGGAGGCCACTGCACAGTAATGCCATTTGAAGTACGCATAGGCGCATCGAAGTGGGATCGCAACGAGAACATCGATGCATACAACAAGCTGTCGGCCGTCGGTCGTGAGTTCGGTTTTTCGGGTTGGCTGCGCGAGTCGACACTTATCAGTCTGATCGAACACTTCGGTGCGGATAAGACGGAGTGGGGCCTGCGCCGCCTGCACGGCAAAGGCAACTACTCGCTCGACACGCTCGTCGGTATTCTTGAAGGTTCGATTCCGGCAGTCCGTAAAGCGCCGGTGACAACGCCGGACTATAAGCGGCCAGCGCCAGCATCGGAGCGCTCCGGGCCCCGCTCGGTGAGCGACTTCCTCGACGAGCATCCGCCGAAGCCGATCAGCGGAAAACGGCCGGCCGTTAATCGCGTGCAGGGGGCGATGACGTTACCGCAGGTTCACACATGGCTTGGCGAGAGGAACATCCCGATCAGCCAAGCTGAATCCTACTTCATGTACTCCGGCGTCGGTGTGCCGGGCAACATCGATCTTTACGTTTTACTACCAACACATTTATTACCAAAGGAAAGGAACAATGGCAAAGATTAAGGAAATCGCATCGATCGCCGATCTTGAGCTGGCGATGAAGGAATTGCAGGAGCATGACTCGGTCGTCCGGATAGGTCAGGCAGATCTTGCAAAGACACAGGCCTCACTACGTGAAGGATTCGACACCATTTACGGTGACAACGTGATCCGCAAAGAGGAGCTGGAGGCGATGATTCACGCCTACGTCGACAAGAATAAAAAGTCGGTATTCTCTGACGGCCGGAAGACGCGTGAGTTTCCGTACGGCTCGATCAGTATCCGGATCGGCCAGCTGGCGATCGCACTCCGTAATGGCGTGACGATGTCTGCCGTCATGGATGCAGCGAGGAAGCTGAAGCTTGTTATCACGCGGACTCCTCCGGAGGAGCTGGACAAGGACGCCGTCAAGAAGCATATTAAGGCCGGGCACATCAACGACGACTCGTTGAAGGAGCTTGGCCTGGTAGCGACTCAGTCGGAAACTATCAACATCAAACTCAACGACAAAGCATGAAAATTAAGAAAGTAAAAAAAGTACGAGTATCGCGCAAGAGCGACTCAGGCAAGGCCACTGCCCCGGCTGCGCCTAAGAAGTCTGCCAAGATCCCACGTCTAAAAAAGAAATAGCACAGTGGGCCTGCGAGAGCGCATATCGCCTCAGAAGAAAAAGCGTCAGTCGATGAACCCTCCATCGACGCCGCTTTTCGATAGTCCCCGCGACGAAGCGTTTTTCTATCAGCGTACGACCGGCCAGCTGACCAAAAATTTGCACTGGGTGTACGACCTCATCAAGCGGCACGGCCCGATCACGATTCAGGAATTAGAGAAGCAGTACAACGTCCCCATTAACATCGGCTCCGGCCGCACGTCGGACCTTCAGCGCATGGGTTACATCGCAGCTGCAGGCAAGATCAAGAACGAAAAATCGAACAGACCGAACACACTCTGGAAAGTAGTTGATGCCAACGCCACGCCTGCCTTTAACTGATGAACCAAAGCCGATTACCGTAGCCGACATTATCGCTGCGATCGAACCATACAAAGACTGCGCGATCGACGGCGGGATCGTTGCCTTCAACATCCCTGTGACCGGCCAATACTATCGAAACGCCTTCGGCGGGATACCAACAAGTTACGGCCTCGTCGTTTCAACGGCCCACCTCTTAGATCAGCGCGAAGCACTCGTAAAGATCAAGCAACTCATTGGGGACAAGGGATGAGTGGCGACGATCTGCGCGACCTGATACAGTACGACATCGACAATAAAATCATTACCTTTGCAGAACTTGCACGGGAAATCGGTCGTTCGCAAACAAGTATAAGCCTGTGGTTTCGCAAGAAGGCCACATGGGATGTGAGTAGGTTGGAATCGCGCTTACGTGGGTATTACCGGGCTAAGACGTTAAGCGTACGAGACCAGATACGTATGGACAGGATAGAGGAATTGTTGAAGGATGCTGACAACCGAAAAGCCCTTATCGAGGCAATCACAGCTCGAACTCGCGACGAAGGCGGGTGAGAGCATCGTACCGAAGTTGAAGTCGCGATCGCGCTGTCCGAACTGTAAAAAGATCGGCGGCATCTTCACGCCTACGACGATGCCGGTCCCGGATGGCCGTTACCGCGAGCATGGCTGCAAGCTCTGCGGCCACTTCTTCACGACGACGATGACACTGCCTGATGCATGCGACCACTGCTCGTCGCGATCCGGGTATACCTGCCCGAAGACGCTGGCCGTTTATGGCGGCGTGTACCGCCTGTACAAGTGCGTCACCTGCAAGAAGTACACGAAGTCGTACGAGCAATTCCCGATCCCTGACGACAAGCGTAAGCGTCCTATCGACTGGAATTAATATGCCAGTCACCATCTCATACGAAGAGGCATCTGCTGCGATCGAACTCCTTTCGAAGGCGCTGGCAGATCCGTTCTATCCTGAAGACGAACGTCTTGACCTATCGAGCCGCATGCTGGGAGCGTGGGACGATGCGATGTCAGCCGCGGCGAAAGAGGCGCTGTCGGCGATCGAGCTTGCGGCTGGCAAACCGGATGCGTCGGAGATCGATCGTGTGATACAGATCTTCGAGAAGCATCTCTCCGGAAAGAACTTCACACGTCACATCGAGCGGACTGCAGCTGAGGCGATCGGCTCGGTATTCGATCGCGCCGGGCGTGAAGCGGAGGCAGAGAAGGCCGGAGACGGCCGGACGGTGCGAGCCCGTAAGGATGACGAGACGCTGTTCGTTGCCGAGGGTTACACGGAGACCGATGCAATGAAGGTGCTCACGGATCAGCTGACGGTATCCGCCGGTGGCTTCTGGGACGATCAGCTTTCGGATTCGATCAAGGAGCAGATGCTCAAGTGGTTCGAGAGCGATCTGACGCGCGAAGAGGTATCGGAGAAGATGAGCGACATGGTCAATAAGCGTCTTGTGAGTGAGGGCCGCGACAAGCTCTCGGACAGCTACTTCGATCGGCTCACGAATTTCACGGTGATGCGCGTCCGGAACATCGGCAAGTTTTCGCGCAGCAAGGCGCTGGGAGCGCATGCGTACACGCTCGTGAATCCGATGGACAATCGTACGAGCACGATCTGCAGAGGCTTAGTGTCGTCTGGTTTTCAGTACCCGCTGGGCGATGCTGAGAAGGTGATCTCCGGCGTCCTGGCAGCGACCAGCAATGACGAGCTGAAGGAGACCTACCCGTTCTGGAAATCGCCGGACGAGGAGCGCACGCCGGTGCCGCCATTGCACTGGGGCGATTGCCGTACGATCATGCGGTACCATTACCTTTAGAAATTTTTGATGATGAGTTCGTGCTTCGTTTTGCGCTTCTGGCTGACGGTGTAGGTGATCTCTCTGGTTGTTCGGATGTCGAACGATCGGTAGAGATCCCGGACCTGCGGCGTGTCGTCGTAGCTGAGGATGAACTTCCCTTTGATCTTTGACAATACAGTTCTCAGATTCTCGTGTAGCTCCGGGCTGAATACATGCTGATATTCCTTTGTGCCATCGGAGGATGTGTACGGAGGGTCGCAGTAGAAGATGGTTGCCGGGCTGTCGTAGTTTTTGATGCACCGCTCGAAGGAGAGATTCTCAATAAATGTATTTGATAGCCTCTCCTTGAGGGCGATGAGTGTGTCATGGGTTATGGCAGATCGTGGCGGCTGGCAGCGGCTGAAGCCGAATCCTTTAGCGAACATCGAGCCGAAGGCGTTCTTGATGACGAAGTAGTACAGGACGGCGCGATCGAGGTCAGTAAGCTTGTCTGCGTTGAAGCGGAGCTGATCGACGGCCGTGAGGTATAGCTTCCGCGATGCCAGGAGCCACCACAGGCGCTCGTAAAAGGCTTCGGAGTTCGAGCGGACCTGTTCGAACATGTTGATCAGGAGGTCGTTTACGTCGTTGAGGACCTCGACCTTCGACGGATCTTTGCCGAAGTATACGGCTGCGGATCCGGAAAACGGCTCGACGTAGCAGAGATGTTCTGGAATGATCGGAATAATTTCGTCGCGCAGGCGGCGTTTGGAGCCTACCCACGGGATCGGAGACTGAAGAGCTGGCATGTACGCAGTTGAAAGTTAGTTTGCCTGCCACGGCCCACAACTGCGATTCTATTTGCACAACACCTGGGCACCTACCTCCCAGTTCCTTTAAAGACTGCGCAGCGAAAAAATACCTGTGATTAGAAGGTTTGCGTCTGGAGGAATGTAAGTCCGCATAAATGCAGTTCAGTCGTAGGAATTTAATAACTTAGTCGCAGGATTTGACACATTTTTTGAAAAAGTGGGCAGGCAACCCTCACTTAAAAGAAGCTGTTTTACTCTTGAAGTTAGTCGGAAAGAGAAATATGGGTATTGATCAGATCTTACTTTCGGTTATTCCTGCATTTCTAGCCTCGCCCTTAGTTATTTCTTTGGCACAAGAAGCAATAAGAAGGCTGTAGAATTAGATTTTAAGCAACGGCGATATTCCGACTTGCTAAATAAATTTTATTATGCCTTCACCGAGGCTCCGCTGGAAGAGCAAAAACAGAGGAAGATTGATTTCATTCAATCATATTACGAAGCTCGACTTTTTGCCTCCGAAAAAGTACTTCGCTGTATATATGATTTTCTCCATAACTTTGAGGGTCCTAATGCTCGAACTTACGTTGATCAGTTAATAAATGCGATGAGAGAGGACGTCGGGCAAACACCTCTTAAACACCCATTGCCCATGCCTGACGTTATCGAATAATTTTTCTATCCAAATCGAAGGTTTTCGGGAGATAGGCTAGCACCCTTCGATGCCGTGAAGTACATGAGTGCCATATAGTTAAGGGTACCGTTCGGTATCGCTGCATTCATTGCGTCAATAAATTCTGCCCGCTCTTCCTCCGTCAGAACGCTATCAATGATCTCCTGCAAGGTAGGCGCAAGCGGATTAGGCCTGGCAGTAAGAAAATGATCGAGAGACGGCGCAGGTTTATGCTCTTTAGTTAGCAGTACTTCAACATTAATATCCGTGTATCCGCACTCATGTCCCCATTTGAAAAAGTCACGGTCGTCAAATCCCCGAAGTGTGCTGTCTTTGCCACCGCCAATACTCCCATAGCCTTCACGTATCTTACGAAGCATGTCCGGATCGACATCAAGTCGCAATCCTCCTAGTGATGGGTTGCGCAGTCCAAGACTCATGTAAAGATCTGCAACCGGCTCGAAAAGCGAAATTCTCCCTTTCGGTTTAAGTACGCGATAAAACTCTGCAAGGCACTCCTTCTTATCTTCCAGATAGATGAGCACGGACCGCGTCGTGATCACATCGATGGACTCATCTGGCAGATCGAGCGCGTCTGCCGACATGTTGCGAAACTCGCAGCGATCGAGGACTCCCATCTCCGTCGCAGCTGTGCGGCACAGATCGAGCAGCGGCTCGGAGATATCGCTAAAGATCACCTTCCCCTTCTCGCCGACGCGGTTGAGCGCACCAAAGGCAACGAGCCCGTCGCCGGTACCAACGTCAAGGACGGTCTCGCCCTTCTTAACTAATGCCCGGTCAAGCAGCTTTTCGCGCAGCGGAATAAAAAACATCTCCAGCGCAGTCTTGTTATCTTCTCCCTCGCGATGCTTGAGTATCCACTCTTTCCATTTGTCGGTCATGGGACGTTTGAGTTTGACTATTCCTAAGACCGGAGCCATAGAGAATGTTCCGGCAAGTATCTTTGCACTGTTAGTCGGCAATTCCTATCATACACGTCACGCAATATCGTCGCATCGTCTGGTCGGGAGCAATCCTCCTCGGAGCACTCGTATACCTGCTATTTGGCGAACGCGTACTAACCGCGCACGATCCTGCCAACTACGTGATGGCCATCACACACGGCTTTTCCGTCGAAAGCGAACGCCCCCACGCTCCAGGCTCGCCACTCTTTGTCGAAGCGTGGAGCGCACTGCACTCACTTTTAGATATTGAACCGCATACTGCGATCGTACTGCTTAACTGCATCCTCTATGCGGCTAGCATTATTCTGTGCTTTGGGTTCGCCCGGAGATTGTTTAGCCTGGAGGTTGCAGTCCTAGCAACAACCTTCTTTGCATTCAACCCTGTCACGATCTACTTCGCCTCCATCGCAGAGATCTACATCTACGATGCGTTCTTTGCACTTACGATTCTTTACCTCGTACGCTTTTTGCCCGCTCGACACCTATGGCTAAGCGCCTTTCTTTTTGGCGTGGCCGGAGGATTCAGGTTATCCAGCCTTTTCCTGTTGCTTCCGGCAATACTCGTTATCATGTATGCAAGAAGAAATGAATTTAGTATAGGCAATATTGCGCTGCGTCTCTTCACACTGTGTGCTGGCTTCGCATTGTGGATAATTCCGTATTACTATTCCTCCACTAATGGCTTCCAACCCCTAGTACGCGCTCTTACCGGAGCTGGCGATCTCTCCTCAACGATCGGACAAAACCTTGCAGCCCTTGCAAGCTGGGCCTTCTGGGGACTCAATCTCGCCCTCATCCTCTTTCTCTGGAAAACGCCGGCAATACTCCGTAGAATTCAACTGCGAAACCCGAATACTCTGCTGCTTACAGCTTGGATCTTTCCGCCCCTGCTCTTCTTCATCGTCTCGCATTATGCTAAAGGCTACATTCTTCTCATATTGCCTGCAATAGCGATGGTATTCGCACTCGCCGTCATTCGCTATACACGAATACGTCTCGCAACTGCTACTATCGTCACAGGTGTGACCGGCATCCTGCTTTTTATCCTGCCTCCGTTTATGCCCCCGGCCGCCGAAGCAAGTCTTCCCAAAGACCAACGAACATCAAGCGAGCGCCTTGAAACGGCAGTGCTGCGGACATTCTCGTTTTTTGCTCCAACGTACGCGCACATCACCGAATCCGAACACGCGATCACCGAAGCGCGAGCGATGCTCAGTCAGTACTGCAAATCACGCGACGTCGTCTTCGTCGATCCATCGGCCGGAAGCTGGGCATTCCCGCGCAGCCTGCAGTCCAGCCATCCCGATCTCTATTTCATCGCGCCATCCGAGAATAATACCGTAACTATTTATCACGATTCCGGCATTCTACGACAGCAGCCACTCGCAGAAATGACTTCACAGGACTCTGTGTACTATCTCGTAGATAAACGATTGCTCTCTTCGCAACCAGTTCTCGAAACAGGAACAAGAGTAGCGCTCATCCGCACTGACGACTCTACCATGATCTCCATCTTTGCTCGTAGATAGCAATGAACATCACCGATCTCGGCCATGCCGGATTTCTCGTCGAGTGCGGAGAGGATACGATCCTCATGGACCCCTGGTTCGATCTGCACGGCGCACATGCCGCTGCCTGGTTTCAGTATCCCGCAAACGACCACATCGACCTCACATCGCTCGAAAAAGCAAACTATCTCTATATCTCCCACTGGCACCGCGATCATTACGACGAGTGCTTCTTACGTAACACCTCTGATGCATTCAAAGAACGTGTCACCGTACTCATCTCCGACTACAAGTACAAGAAGCTCCGGGACTGGATCGCTGCATGCGGCTTCAGCAACATTCGCGAGCTTCCCACACATGAATCGCTGCATACAGCCGGTGGCACGGAAATCCGCATACTGCGTGAAGACAATCCCTTGTTTGTCGATAGTGCTATCCTCGTCAGCAACAACGGCATCACGTTTCTCAATGCAAACGACTGTAAGATGTCGATCGCTGAGGAAGAAGCGATCACGCGACAGTATGGCAAGATCGATCTCTACAGTGCTCAGTTCTCAGGCGCAACATTTCATCCGACATGCTATACCTATGCTCCTGAGCGTTTGATTGAAATCTCAAGCGAGCGCAGGCGAGCAAAATTTGAACGCGTCCATGCATCGATCCTACGGTTAGGTGCTTCGACGTTCCTGCCCGCTGCAGGACCTGCGTGTTTTCTTTCTGACGACCTCTTCCATCTCAACTTAAATCCGGAAACTGTTTTCTCTACAAGCCGGGATTTTAAACATTTTCTCGATGAGCACAAATGGAGTGGAAATTACATTGAGCTGTATCCGGCAGAGCTGCTACACTATGATGGAGTTACCACGAGCGTCGATCGCTATGAGGGTAAGTCAGAGAATTTTTATTCGTTTGACTATCTGCGCGCTTATGCAGCTACAAGAAAACAGCACATCGAAGAGACAATAGCAACTTATGCGCTCCCAACGACAAACGTCCTCGACAACGCGAAAGAGCATTTTCACCGCCTAGCTGCCCACCATGTCCCTGAACTAGCACAGCTTGCGAATGTCGATCTCGAGATCCGCATCGACGGCCCCGATGGGGGCTCATTCCATCTAAATACTGCTACCGGGGAGATCACTACTACTTCCACTAGCACTGGCCAGCAGCGCTACACATTTGCAACATCATCCTTCTGGATGCAGGCGCTCCTCGAAGATCTGATCTCCTGGGAAGATTTCATTCTCTCCTTCCGCTATACTATCACGCGCGATCCAGATATTTACAACGAAGCCATCATCGCATTCCTTTATCTCGAAACCCAGGAAGAACGCGAGGATTACGTATCGCAACATGTCAGGAATGCACAGGTACACCGCGAACGGTGTCTTCGTACGCTTGATGATGGCAAAGAGATTGAATACGACCGCTTCTGTCCCCACAATGGTGAAGACCTGAGTTGTGCGCAGGTCCGCAATGGCGTCCTCACCTGTCCCCGCCATTTTTGGCAATTTGATCTGAGTAAGAATGGCGCCGGGATCAATAATCCGGCTTCAATTCACGTAATAGATATCAAATAATACAGGAAAACTGTCAGTTTTCCGTGGTTTTTTGATATTCTTGCGGCATAGGAATTGCCAATTCCTCCGATACTCCCTACAATAAGCTATACCACACATCATGAACGCACTACGTAAATTTTTGGTCGGGTCCTTCCTCGTTTGTTCGGTACTACCAAGTTTTGCATCCACAGACATGTTCCTCAAGATCGAAGGAGCGAACGGCTACACGAAAGTGATACCCCTCGACTGTAAGGATGGCTCATGCAAACGAGCGATCACAAAGATCGAAAACTTCAAAGCAGGCACCTATACTTTTACGATCACCAATGAGGCCGGGCAGGCAATGAGGATCGAGGACAAACCAATCCGCCGCAGGGCAACGGTAAAACTCTCTGTACAAACAACATCGGCCGAATATGCAAATGCGATCATCGCTCATGCAATGGGAACACCGACTACCTTTGAAGCAGCGTGCACCGATTGCTCGCGAGAGATCTATATCGAAAAACAGGTCGCTGCAGGCAGCACGTTCAGCGAAACCATTGAGATCGGCAAGGACGGCATTCTGCTTCTGGATTTCGGTGGCATCTGGAGCGATGGCGGACTGATGTTCGCCGACGACTGGAAACCGCCGGTTAATTAAGAATTATCAGGGGATGCAAGGCCGTGGTCACACCACGGCTTTCCTTGATGTTTTACTGCTTCGAAGCGTTGCAGGCTTGCTGCGGGGATCGGACCGCGATCGTGATACACGTGATACTGGATCGCTTTATGACGTATCGACTTCGTCTTTATGCCCGTTAACTCGAGACGAAACTGCACATCAGAGTCTTCACCGCAGCCGGGAGTTTTGTAGAGTTCGTCAAATCCGTTGATCTTTTCGAGGTCACTTTTATAGATCGAGAAATTACTTCCAAGGATCGTTGCCGTCTTACCATGAAGCAACGATGCAAGCGAGCGATTCGTAATGCGCAACGCATCTTCCACCCGCTGCGAGCGGCCCGTGATGCCCTCCCAAAGATCTTTCAATCCGATGCGCTCATATTTCCCTGAGCGTACAAAATCTTCGTTGAGCTTCTTCGCCCACTGCAACCCCATCTCGACAC
>JANWLI010000160.1 GCA_025450975.1 Candidatus Kapaibacterium sp.
TCTTTGTTTTTGGGTATAGAGCCATAGACTGCAAAATTACGGCATTGTACGTAGGGCGTTGGCTAATACGCATCTGCGGTAATTTCTGCGTAACAATAATGTAACCCATAGTTATCGAAACATAGCGAGCGCTCCGGCGTTGAAAAGTGAGTATCGACTTTACGTTTTAGTTAACGAACTGTTATGCTCAGCGTGGATTCACCCCCGTTCTCGCCTGTGAACGCAGAGAGAAAGAAGATATTATTCATCTGCGGATCGCTGAATCAGACAACTCAGATGCATCAGATCGCAAAGGAGCTTCCTGAGTACGATCACCACTACACCCCCTTCTATTGCGACGGATTCCTGGAAATGATCCGCAAGGCCGGCCTTGCAGAGTTTACGGTACTGGGCGGGACATTCTTCCGCCGCACAATGGAGTATCTCAACCGCCACAAGCTTACCATCGATTATCGCGGCGAAAACTTCGAGTACGACCTGGTCGTACGATGTGCAGATCTCATTATTCCGAAGAATACGCGTGGTGTGCGGAGCATTCTTGTGCAGGAAGGGATGACCGATCCAAAGAATATTCGTTTCTATCTCATCAAGAATTTTGGTATTCTGCCGCGATGGCTGGCCAGCACCGCTACGATGGGGCTCTCACAGTTGTATGACAAATTCTGTGTAGCGAGCGACGGCTACAAAGATCACTTTATCTACAATGGCATATCGCCGGAGAAGCTTGTCGTTACAGGCATTCCGAACTTCGATAATTGTGACCGGTTCAACAACAACACCTTCCCGTATAACGGCTATGCGCTAGTCTGCACATCCGATATGCGTGAGACGTACAGGTTCGAGAATCGTTTAAAGTTTATCACGCGTGCTGTCGAGCTTGCTGCCGGGCGGCAGCTAATCTTTAAGTTGCATCCGAATGAGAATCATGTACGTGCACGTGCCGAGATCGCGCAGCATGCTCCGGGCTCGCTCGTCTTCGATTCCGGTAGCGCCGAAGAGATGATCGCGAATTGCGATATTTTTATCACACGGTACTCGTCAACTGTTTTTGTTGCTGCAGCACTAGGGAAAGAAGTGTATTCCGATCTCGATGGGAATGAGATCAAAAAGCTTGCACCGATCCAGAATCATAACAGTGCGCGCAATATTGCTGCAGTCTGCCGGCAGGTGATCGATGCGCCGGTGTCTGTGCCGCGGCGCAAGAGGAGATTGCGTAAGGAAGTCTTTAAGTCGTGGACCAAGTCCGCAATCCTGCCAGAACGCAAAAAAGCTATCGGTTTATGAAGACAGTGATCATTATTCAGGCGCGGACAAACTCATCACGCTTACCCGGCAAAGTGCTGATGCCGCTTGCGGGCAAGCCATTGCTGGTGCGCATGTATGAACGTGTTGCAGCTTGCTCCACTGCCGATGAAATTGTCGTTGCGACGACAAGCGAAAATGCAGACGATCCAATCGCAAAATTATGTGCAGAGCATTCAATCGCGTGTTTTCGCGGCCATCCGAGCGATCTTTTGGATAGACACTATCAGGCAGCGAAACATTTTTCCGCGGATGTCGTCGTAAAGATACCGTCGGATTGTCCTCTCATCGATTCGGCAGTGATAGATCGCGTGCTCACATTTTACAAGGCAGAACATGGTCAGTTCGATTTTGTCAGCAACCTCCATCCGGCAACGTATCCCGATGGCAACGATGTCGAAGCGATGCATATCGATACGCTCGGTATCGCATGGCATGAGGCGAAGAAAGATTACGAGCGTGAACATACAACGCCCTTCATCTGGGAACATCCGAAGCGCTTTCGTATCGGCAATGTTGCGTGGGAAACAGGTCTCAACTACTCTATGACGCATCGGTTCACGATCGACTACCAGGAAGACTATGATTTTATCAAGCGCGTTTACGACGAACTCTGGAACGTGAGCAACCCGACCTTTTCGATGGAAGCAATACTTAACCTCTTGAATGCTAAGCCAGAGATATATGAGATCAATAAGCAGTACGCAGGTGTCAACTGGTATCGGCATCATCTCGACGATCTGCATACGGTCTCCGAAGAAGAAACAAAGCTAATTTTTTAATGTCAGGACTCAATCACAAAGAACTTGAAGCGCTATCGCTGAGCGTGCGCGAGCATATCGTGCGGATGTCGACCGATGGAGGCTGCTTTATCGGGGCGTCGCTGTCGTGTGCAGACCTTCTCACATACCTCTACTCCAACGTACTCAACGTTACACCTGAAATGGTACATGATCCGAACAGGGATTACCTCTTGCTCTCAAAAGGTCATGACGTGCCTGCGCTTTACGGGACGCTTGCGGAATTGGGATTCATCGAGCGCGAGCGGCTGCGTAATCACCTCAAGACCAACGACAGCATTTACTGGCATCCGAACCGAGCCGTTGCCGGCGTCGAGTTTCACTCCGGCTCGCTCGGGCATTTACTTTCGGTTGCGATCGGTATTGCGCTTGATATAAAAATGCGTGGCGGTAGTAATCGTGTATTTGTAATCCTCGGCGATGGCGAACTCAATGAAGGTTCGATTTGGGAAGGGCTGCTCGTCGCAAAGGCAAAAAAGCTGGATAATCTTGTGCTCATCGTGGATCGTAATGCATTCCAGGCGAATATCCGCACGGAAGATCTGATTCCGCTTGAACCACTGGCGCAGAAGTTCGAAGCCTTCGGCTGCGCCGTGAAACGCATCGATGGACATGATTTTAGTCAGATGGATCAGGCATTCAGTACTTTCCCATTTGCAGACGGCTCGCCGAGTCTTGTGATCGCTGATACGATCCGAGGTAAAGGACTACCGAGCATCGAAGCACGCGCGGACCGATGGTTTGTCAACTTCACGCCGGATGAAGTCGGTATGCTTCTCGAAGAACTTCACGGAAGACAGGCATCGGCATTAACGAGTGAAACATTGATGGTGCGCTGATGACCTACGAAGAACAACTTTTAGCACTTGCACTTTCCGATGAGCGCATCGTCGTCATGACGGCTGAGAATCGCGCTGCGATCCGCAATCTTCCGGAGAAGCTTGGCGATCGTTTCATCGATGTGGGTATTGCGGAGATGACAATGGTCGGTGCTGCTGCAGGACTTGCGCTGCGTGGCCGCAAGCCGATCATCCATGCGCTGGGGACCTTCCTCACGCTCCGGGCTTTCGAGTTTATTCGCAATGATGTTGGCATTGCTCAACTACCTGTCATCATCGTTGGCGGTGTGCCGGGATTCCTCTCAGAGGCGAATGGACCGACACATCAGGCGATCGAAGATATTTCGCTGATGCGCGGTATTCCCGGCATCAATGTTTTTTGTCCGTCGGATGCTGAAGAACTGGTCGAAGCGCTACCAGATCTATTCGCGAGCAATGCGCCGTGGTATATCCGCTACTATGCCGGTGCACCTGTCCGTGAGCATGTGAAGCAATTTGAGATCGGCAAAGCCGAGGTGTATCGGGCGAGCAGTCATGCGGAGGAAGTCGATGTCACGATCCTCACGTACGGCTTCCTGCTTGGCGAGGCGCTGCAGGCGCAGGAGATGCTGCAGGCAGGCGGGATGAAGGTCAATGTCGTGAATCTGCGAACACTTGTGCCGATAGACGAGGAAGCGCTGCTGCAGAGTGCGATGCGTTCGCAGCTTGTCGTCACGCTCGAAGATCACTTCAAGATCGGCGGCCTCTACAGCATTGCCGCAGAGTTTTTCCTGCGGGAAGGTCTGCTTCCGGAAGTATTGCCTATCGCACTCGACGGAAAATGGTTTAAGCCGACGCTGCTCAAAGATCTGCTCAAGCATGAAGGATTTACGGGTCCGCAGATCGCTGAGAAGATCCGCCAGCGATTTACTGAGATGCAGGCGAATGCAGAGAGCAATCTCGGAGAGTATTTATCACTTAACTAATATGCCAAACACACTTTCATTAACGCAAGGATATCCGACGATCGCGAAGTCGCAGGAATTGTATCGCCGTTCCGAAGGCCTCATCCCGGCGCATACGCAGACGCTCGCAAAAGGGCCGCGGCAGTATGTCGGCGGGTCGCCGATCTACATCGAACGCGGCAAAGGCTCGCATGTCTGGGATGTCGATGGTAACGAGTTTATCGATTATCAGATGGCGATCGGGCCGGTGTCGCTGGGATACTGTTACGATGCTGTCGATACGGCGATCAAAGATCAGCTTGCGAAGGGCATTACCTTTTCGATGATGAGTCCACTCGAGGTGGAAGTTGCAGAGCTGATTCGTGATGTGGTGCCGAATGCGGAGATGGTGCGCTTCAGCAAAACGGGGTGCGATGTGACGACGGCGGCAGTGCGCTTAGCACGAGCATTCACGGGTCGCGAGAAGGTGCTTTGCTGTGGCTACCATGGCTGGCATGATTGGTATATTGGGGTGACCGATCGTAATCGTGGCATCCCGCAGGGTGCGCAGGATCTTTCGTACACGTTCAATTACAACGACATTGAGTCTGTGCTTGCCTCGATCGACGAGAACACAGCTTGTGTGATCCTGGAGCCGATCGTCTTCGAAGCGCCGCAGAATAATTTTCTGCAGGAGTTGAAAGACGTGTGCGACCGCTTCGGCGCATTACTTATCTTCGATGAGATGTGGAGTGGGTTTCGTCTTGCCCTTGGCGGCGCGCAGCAGTACTTCGGTGTGAAGGCCGACCTCGCCTGCTTCTCGAAGGCAGTGGCGAATGGGATGCCCATCTCGATCCTCTGCGGCCGCAGCGATGTGATGCAGTTGTGCGAGAAGGACATTTTCTTTTTCACGACGTTCGGCGGCGAGGCGCTTTCGCTTGCTGCGACGAAGGCGACGATCAATGAGATCAGAGCGAAGAATGTACCGGAGCAACTCGTAACGCAGGGTGCGAAGTTGCGCGAAGGGTATAATGCGATCGCGGCTGAGCTGGGAATCGACTACACAAAGTGCTCGGGATTTGATTGCCGGACGATAATCACCTTCGATGCGAAGGCGGGCAATCCGCTCGAGATGAAGTCGCTTGTGCAGCAGGAGATGATCAAGCGCGGCATTCTGTGGAGCGGATTTCACAATATGAGTTTTAGTCATTCCGACGATGACATCGCCTACACGCTTTCTGCGTATCGTGAAGCGCTTGCGATTCTGAAGCAGGCGGTGGCGGAGAATAACGTCCGCAGCTATCTTCGCGGTGAGCCGGTGGAGCCTGTGTTCCGCCGCACCAGTAATTTCAACATGAAGCCGAAGACCATTGCAGCAAAGTAATACGAACGGACTGTTCTCGCTCGAAGGTAAGACGGCCATAGTCACGGGCGGACTCGGCTTGCTCGGCAAAGAACATTGCCGTGCGCTCAGCGATGCGGGCGCGAATGTTGTCGTCACCGACATTAACGAAGAGGCATGCCGCGCGTTTGCGAACGAGCTTCGCAGAGGGCTCGGCATTGGTGCTGATATCACGAAGCCGGGGTCGGTCGAGGCGCTTCGTGATGCTGCGCTGGCTGCCTATGGACGGATCGATGTGCTCGTCAACAATGCTGCCGTCAACGACATGTTCGAAAATCCTGAGCAGGCAGGGGAGCTGTCGAAGTTCGAGAATTATCCGCTTGCTGCGTGGCAGAAGTCGATCGACGTGAACATCACCGGCACATTCCTCTGCTCGCAGATCATCGGCAAAGCGATGGCCGACGCCGGGTTGGGAAGCATTATCAATGTTGCGAGCACGTACGGGATGGTCGGGCCGGATCAGTCACTCTACCAGAAACCCGATGGGTCGCAGGAGTTTTATAAGTCACCTGCGTATCCGGCGACAAAAGGCGCAGTGATCAACTTCACGCGATTTCTTGCTGCGTACTGGGGGAGCAAAGGGGTACGCGCGAACACGCTTTCCCCGGGCGGAGTAGAAAATGCGCAGGACGAGTATTTTGTTAAGAACTACTCTGCGCGAACGCCGCTTGGACGTATGGCAACACCGACCGATTACCGCGGCGCACTCATCTTTCTTGCAAGCGATGCGTCGCAGTACATGACGGGCGCAAACCTCGTCGTCGATGGCGGATGGACTGCGTGGTGAAGAATTAAAAATTAAAAATGCAAAATTAAAAATTGCTTACAAAAACCGAACTTAAAAAACGGGCTGCGAAGATCAAGCTCGTACTCACCGATGTTGATGGCGTGCTCACCGATACGGGAGTGTACTATTCCGAAAAAGGCGAAGTCATGAAGCGCTTCTCGATCCGCGATGGTATGGGGGTCGAGATCATGCGCAACTATGGCATTGAGACCGCAATTATCACACGCGAGAAATCGCCGAGCGTCAAAAAACGCGGGCAGAAACTCGCAATGCCCTGGATCTTCCTCGGCGTGTGGAATAAAGTAGAGTTCATTCCTACCATACTCACCAAAACCGGACTCAAGATGAGCGAACTCGCCTACATCGGCGACGACGTCAACGATCTTGAGATCATGACAGAGATCGGCAAACACGGATTGATCGGTACGCCCGGAGACGGGATGCCGGTGATCAAAAAGATCGCCCACTATACTGCCAACGCGAATGCAGGATATGGCGCTTTCCGCGATTTTGCCGAGTGGATCCTCGAATTACGCGGAACATATTCTTCGCGTAACACTCCCGAAAAACCAACGTGATAATTTCGACACACGCAACACAACACAACCACTCTATGGACCTAAACACTATTCGCATCGGTGACCGTCTCGTCGGCGAGGGACAGCCTACCTACATTATCGCCGAAATAGGCATCAACCACAACGGGTCGTTAGACCTTGCAAAGATGCTCATCGATGGTGCAGTTCGCGCCGGATGTGACGCCGTGAAATTCCAGAAGCGCACTCCGGAGATCTGCGTACCGCACGATCAATGGCACCTTGAACGTGATACGCCATGGGGACGTATGACGTATATCGAATACCGCCACAAGGTCGAGTTCAACCTTGCCGAGTATTCGGAGATAGATCGGTACTGTCGCCTCAAAGGCATTCAATGGTTCGCTTCGTGCTGGGATAAACCGTCGGTGGACTTCATCGAACACTTCGAACCGCCGGCGTATAAGGCCTCATCGGCATCATTGACTGATATCTCGCTCTTGAAAAAGAAGAAGGCAACCGGAAAGCCTCTTATCATCTCGACAGGCATGTCGACCATGGAAGAGATCGAAGCGGCAGTCGAAGCGCTCGGAACGGAGAATCTGCTGATCGCACATTCGACATCGACGTATCCGTGCCCTGTCGATGAGCTGAACCTCAAGATGGTGCAGACGCTGAAGGCAAAGTATCCCGGTGTGGCGATCGGCTACTCGGGACATGAGACAGGGCTTGCACCCACCGTTGCAGCAGTTGCAATGGGTGCAGCGTTTGTCGAACGTCACATTACGCTTGACCGCGCAATGTGGGGGACCGATCAGGCTGCTTCGGTCGAAGTTGGCGGATTTGCTCGTCTTGTCGAGATGATCCGCGACATCGAGCGTTCTTCGGGCGATGGCGTCAAGCGCGTCTACGATAGCGAGCTTGGGCCCCGCAAGAAAATGCGCCAGCTGCAGGAAGTAACTGCGTAACGTATAACTAAGTGTGTATCCTTCGTGTCGGGAGCACGGAGGATACACACGTTTGATTTTTAAACGATGACACTCGAAGATATTCGCATCTATAGTACCGGCGCACTCGTAGTGAGTGCGATCGTTGTGATCGCCGTTGAGCGTGTCTTTCCTTATGATCGGAGACAGCGCTTCTTCCGTAACCAGATCTTCAATGATTTTCTGCTCTACACGCTCGTTCAGAGTTATGTGCTCGGTATCGGCTTCTCATATTTGATGGAGGCGATACAATCCTCCTCCGCACTTGCCCCGCTTCGATTCTCTTCGAGCTGGCCGCTTGTTTTACAACTCCTGTTCTTCACCGTCCTTCACGATCTTTACATTTACTGGTTTCATCGTCTCCAGCACCGGTCGAAGTACTTATGGCGCGTGCATGAGGCGCATCATTCGACGCGCGATGTCGACTGGTTATCGGGCGCACGGTCACATACACTGGAGATCGTCATCAATCAGAGTATTGAGTTTGGCGTGATCGCCCTACTGTCAGGTTCGCCGGAACTGCCCATACTGAAAGCCGCCGTTGACGGCATCTGGGGCATGTACATCCATTCGAACATCAATGTGCGAACAGGATGGCTGCAGTATGTTGTTAATGGACCCGAGATGCATCGGTGGCATCATGCGACCGACGACGACGCGCATAACAAGAACTTCTCGACAAAGCTGGCGATCTGGGACTGGCTCTTCGGCACTGCGTTCTTCCCCCGCAATCGCAAGCCATCGGGGTACGGTCTCGGCGAGATGAATTTCCCAAAAAGCTATCTTGCGCAGCATGCGTATGCATTTCGTAAATTCGAATCGTAGTTCACTCTCCCCGATCCACTAAATTGTAACGGAGATGCTTCGAATCATGAAGAATCTATATTCGCTCGTCTTCCTCCCCCTGCTCCTTCCGCTTGCTTACATGATCTCGTGTAAGCCGTCATCGACTCGCGATCAGTATGTCGATGCAGCCCAACCAAATGCGCAACTTGCAGTAGAAGTGGTGGCCGAAGGCCTAACGATCCCCTGGAGTATTGTCTTTACAAGTGCCGACAGGATGCTCGTAGCCGAGCGGCGCGGACGGCTGCGCGAGATCGTTGGCGGCAAGTTAAATCCGACGCCTGTGAAAGCATTTTCCGATGTAGTACCTAAAGGTGAAGGCGGACTCATGGGACTCGTGCTTGATCCAGGCTATCAGTCGAATAAGCATCTATATGTTAGCTATACGTATGATAAAGGTGGCAATAGCGTCGTTAA
>JANWLI010000161.1 GCA_025450975.1 Candidatus Kapaibacterium sp.
CTTTCGGCAGCACCATAAAGCCGTCGCTCGAAAGATAGTTGGGTGAAAGTGCATAGACGGCAACATCGTCTTCGGCTTCGACCTTAAAGACACGGCGATAGGCAGCTTCCATCTCGCGGCGATCAAGCGAAGCCCAGATCGGCAACGTCACCGGCGTCAGCGACTTGGGTAATACCTCAAAGCTCTGACTCCAGGTGCCGCCGACATGACTGATCTTTACACGCACATGCGCACGCGAAGAAATATAGACCCGGCGCAGCGGCGTATTTGTCGGATCGCTCGATACCGACGATAAGAAGACAAGATAAAATTCCTTGCCGGAAGTCTTGTATTTGACAGGTGGAAAAGCTTGCGGGGTCTGCGATACTGGCTTGGATGCGTGGGCAGTAGGTGCGATGCTGCGCGACGTGGCAGCAGCGACCGATACATCGTTTGCCGGTCGCGGACCGACAACGACCTGCTCCCGCACCGATTGGGCAGAAGCCACGCTTACGCCAAGGAGTACAGCAAGAAGTCGAAGGACCATTCCGCGTAACCTATATGACGTCAGCCGATAGACGTATCGATCTACGTTAGTCAATTCCCTTTTTCCCCTTATAACTACTCTGGAGCCGGTGCAGGGAGTACCGGCTCGTTGATAACTATTTTACGATCACGACCTGCTTACGCACGGTCTGGCCCTGCGCAGGCAGAGCGATCTCGCACGTATAGACGCCGGCCGGAAGTGAACGCGCATCGAGCACAACCTGATCTACACCAACGGGTACCTGCTCATGCACGCGACGGTACATTTCACGTCCGGTTGCGTCGAGCAGGCGTACCGATACTTGTCCAACTTTTTCCACGGCAACCGATACCGTCGTCGATGAGCCTTCCACGGGATTTGGGAAGATGCTTGTGGCAAATGCATCGGTCGATTGCTCATTGACACCGGCCGATACTTCCTGCGGCTCGATAACGAACGGAACTGTCACGGGAGCAAGATTGCGGTAGCGTGACGAGTGGTATTCAACTTTCATGGTGCCGCGGATCGGCTCAACATTCGGCGGCGTCACGACAAGGGCGAGGCCCAGATTCGTACCCGGCTCGATGAATCGCGTATCGAGTGCAATATTCTCCTTGAGCTGAACGTCGAACGACTTATATGCATCGTCAAGCTCGATCGTCGCCTTATCGAAATAGATGCGCTGATTGTGCACATTGCGCACATATACTTTTGCGTCGGGACGTGCACCGGGCGCCATGCCGATCTTCGGCGGGTCGCCGGCGATGATGCCGTTTGTCGGCTTGAGCAATGCACCGGCAGTATAGCCGTACGAATCGACTTCTCCCCAACCATAGGCAACGATCGTCAGGCCTTTTTCCGGCGGGTTATTGGTTCGCACACGATGTACACCACCGGCAAGGACGATATCGGCATAGGAAAACTCCTGGCCGCCAAGCGATCCGGGAATCTCTTTAAAGACAAGTGCAGGAAGCAGGATGCCATCGAGGAAGATACCGTTAGTTACACCGCTGCGCTCTGTGAAGATCAGTACATGCTGATCGCTATAGACGGGATCGTCGCTGATAAAAAAGCTAAAGGTATTGTGCAACTGTTCGGCCGGTGGAATGACTGCCATAAACGGATCGCCGGTGCCCTGTACGGTTGGTACGGTGTGAGCATACATGGCTGCAAGCGCGAAGTTTGACGTTTCGACAAGCGCCGGACCGGTAAGCAACGTTTCGAAATACTGACCCGCGTTGAGGAGGGCAACTTGCGTACCATTGAGCATAACGCGCGTATCGTTGTCACGAGCGAGAACGCGAAGTACGTCGGGATCGGTATTGACATTTAAGCGGAAGAAACTGCTCGTTACGAATTTTGTACCCCAGCGTGTCGTCGGCGGAAGCTGCTCGCACAGATGATCGCGGCTCGTGCTGTTAAATCCTGGCTGCTGATATCCGACCGGTACTTCAGCGCGCATGTGGCCGCCGTAGACGGCAACAGGGTTATTCGATGTAACAACCGTACCGGTAAGATCGCGAAGTGCTGTGAACGGTTCGGATTGGATCTGCACTGCTTCAAATTGATCGAGGGTAAACTCGATCGTACCGGAAGTGCCTGACGATGTAACGGTCGACGGTTTGATCGTGACGACGGTGTTGTCTTCCCACGCTGCCACAACGAATTCCGATGGACGCTCTGAAAAGTTATTCGTGAAAGCTGAGTTCGGATAACTCAACACAATGTAATGCTCATCAGCCGTATGCCGTGGAAGTGCGATGAATGCGTCGGCAGTAAAATTCTTGTGGTTCATCCCATAGCAGATGATCGGCTCGGAGGACTTGACGTAGATACACGAGCTATCGATCACTTCCGTTGTGTAGATCAGTGCTCCCTGCTCGCGGGCAATTTCCTTCGAGACATGATAGGTCAACGTATCGAAGACGCCAAGTTCAAATGTCCGATTGATGCCGAGAAACGGGCAGATGATCTCTACCTTGGCAGGTTTATCGAGAGAAGCGATGTAGATATCCTGGTACTGGCTGTCCTGCATGGTCAGAAGCTCGTTGGCCATAAAACAGAGCAGGAATTCCTGGCCTTCGGCTTTGGCAGGCTGGTTGCCATTAAGCACCGGACAAGGCAATTGTGCATGAGAGACCGAGGCGATCGCCACTACTATGATCGCAAAGCAAAGGGCGGTGAATGTTTTCATACAACGGTTGTGTGTTAGTTGTTTAACCTGTTTTTCACAAAGAAGGATACCGGAAAACGCTTACTTGTGAACATCGGTATCGAGCCAAATGGTTACCGGGCCATCGTTGGTGAGCCGGACGTCCATCATCGCTCTGAAAGTGCCCCTGGCAACGTGAGTCGCCCCCAGTATTTCCTCCAATTCCTCGCAGAATCGAAGGTACAGCGTTTCCCCTTTGTCAGGTGCAGCAGCGCCGGTAAAGCTCGGACGATTGCCTTTGAGAACATCGCCATACAGGGTGAACTGGCTGACCACAAGAATGCTGCCGCCTGTTTCCTGAATATCAAGGTTCATCTTACCGCCTGCGTCCTCGAAAATACGAAGCCGGACAAGCTTTTGGGCGAATTTTCTGCACGAAGCGTCGTCATCGTCGTGACCGATCCCCAAAAAGACCAACAGGCCTTTTCCGATCTCGCCGACAACACTGCCGGCAACGGTGACGCACGCATCAGAAACGCGCTGTATAAGAAGTCGCATCTTCGCAGTTTGTTACACCTTTAGTAAGAACTCCCAGACACCCCATAAGTTACTGATGCTCCGGGATGAATATGAGCACTCGCTCAACACCGGCAAGGTCGGCTACGGTGCTCTCTAACTGCATATTATGACTTAGATTAAGGATTTGCTCCCTGGCGCCGAAGCCGATCTCAACCAGGAGTGCACCGTCGGGAGCCAGAAGGCCCGGAATATTGGCAAAAATCGCTTCATAAAAAGCCAGGCCTTCTCCTTCGTCGGTAAGGGCGGACCTGGGCTCGAAGTCGTGTACTTCAGGATCAAGCGACTCGTACTCAGGAAGCGGGATATACGGTGGATTACTAACGATAATATCGAATATGCCCAGATCGGACATGTTATCCTTGCTGCGCATGTCTGCTTTGACAAACCTCACGTTCTCAAATACGAGCCTTTTGCTGTTCTTCTCGGCAAGAGCAAGCGCTTCGTCACTGATGTCAATGCCGACGATCTCAGCTCCAGGATATTTCGAAGCGATGGCCAGGGCAATGCAGCCGGTCCCCGTTCCGATATCGAGTACGCGCACTTCCCCGCTTCGTTTACCGATAACTTTCAGTGCTTCTTCGACCAGGATCTCCGTATCGGGACGCGGGATGAGTGCAGCGGGTGAACAGTATAGACGCAAGCCGAAGAACTCCGTTTCGCCCGTAATGTATTGAAGCGGCTCATGCTGGAGGCGTCGGCGGACAAGCGAGTGGTAGTGATCGAGGTCCTGCTGCGTAAGATGCTCTTTTGCACGGTCACGCACTTCGCGGCGTGTCCAGAGACCGAGTGTGTGTGCGGCCAGAAGTTCGGCGTTGAGTCGGGCATCGGCGATCGCGCCAGTCTGCAATTCCACTTCGGCAGCGTCGATCGCCTGCTCCCAGGTGATGGGCTTAACGATCATTACTTCGCAAGCTGATCAAAGAGCGAGGCAAGCTTGCGTGTCGCTTCGCGACGTTCGTATTTGCGGATCGCGTCCGTATTCATCGTTGCAGAAAGCTGCTCGCCATTCTGCCATCGTGTATAATAGTCGAGGATGACAGACGCGATACGCTCGATATCGGACTGGCGGATGATCTCGCCGCCTGAAGTCTCGCGCAAGAGATCGCCGATCGCGCCTTCCGGCGGAGCAAGCGCAATGAGCGGCCGCATCGCGCCGAGATACTCATATACTTTGCCCGGGACAATATGCTTCGTGGTTTCCGTATCGTCGACGATGAGTAGCAGCACATCACTATCGGAGACGAGCCGCACGGCTTCGGTATGCGCAACGTAGTTGATCTTCTCTACCATTGCGCTCACGGCCGGATCGGCAAGCATTGCATCGATCTCCGGACCGGAGCGGCCGACAAAGCGGAGGCAGACGTTCGCCGGATCGATCTGATTACGGCTGATAAGCAGCGTGATCGCTTCGAGAAATGTTTTCGGATTGCGCGGACCGTAGAGCGAGCCGGAATGCGTGATCGTGAACTTCGCTCCGCGCTGGCGCTGTGCGCGTGCTGTTATGTCCTTTTCGGAGAAATCATTGCTGTCGAAGCCGTTCGGAATATGGATGAACTTCGACTCTGGCAAGTCCGGATATTTTCCGCGCGCATCGAACATGATGCCTTTCCAGGCAATGTCGACAAGCTTGGCATCACGAAAGACCAAGCGTTCAAGACGTTTATCGATCATGGCCGGTAAGAACCAACGGTCGGGCGTCGAGCTTTCGAACCCTGTCCACGGATCGCGGAATCCTGCCACCCAGGGAATGCGGAACATACGAGAGAGCTTGCGGGCAACGAGTGACACGGTATATGGAGGCGACGATGAGTAGATCGCCGTTACGGGAAATTCTCTGAGTATTTTCTCGCCTTCGCGCACTGCATTGCGATACCAGCCGATGCGTGCATCAGGGATGAAGAACGTCGCGCGGATAAACTCGGCAATGCGCTGCTTGAGTGTGCGCTTCGAGGAGTCGCGTGTATTGACGGCAACATCGAGCGATACGCCTTTTTTCATGCCGGTAAATTTCCGGTAGAGATCGTAGGGCTCGAAGATCCGTGCTTTGCGAACGATGAGATCTTCGGGAAGCTCTTTAGCAAGCGAGGGGTCAAGTGCCTGATACTCCGGATTTTCGGGGGCGAGGACGATCGGCGTCCAGCCGAAATCCTTCAGGTAGCGAATAAATTTCGTCACGCGCTGCACTCCCGGTCCTCCGGCAGGTGGGAAATAGTAGGTGACGATGAGAACGTATTTCTTATCCGACAACGGCGATGAAAATGTTAGAGGATACGTAAGTGCTTCTTTTACGCGATAGTTTCGTCGGCCGTTTGCAGATGTTTTTTCTCGATCTTCGCATCAACCGAGTATTTGCCCGGGCCTATAAGGAAGAGGCCGAAGTAGAGGATCAGATACATGAGCGCCAGCTCTTTCTTTCCCCATGGATCGTCTAGATGGGTGATAAAGCCTGCAACCATCATAGTAATGATCAGGGGAATAAGTGCATAGCGCGTCAGGAATCCGGCCATAATGAGGCCTGCACACACGACTTCGGCGAGCGTGGCTAGAATCAGGGATGGAATTGCTCCGACGCCGATGGGATCGCCGAAGCGGATCGGATCGTCGTTAAACCGCTCCAATTTCGAGATGCCATGGCCGAAAAGCATCATTGCACCGGAGAGGACACGCAAGAAGAGGATGGCAAAATCAGCGGAGATGAACCGGGTTGCGAGGAAATGACTCATGTGATAATTAGTTATTTAAACTTACAGAACAAAATTGACTCTAGTGTGTTACCATATGGACAATCTGAAGACAATTTTGGCCGAAGGAAGAACGTCACTTTGTGAAACACTGATAGTCTTTAAAGTGTCATGATGATCGAGGTCAGCGAAGGTTGCCCTCGATCCCTGAAAGAAAGTATGGTAATTCCCTTTTCCTGGGAGTAACTTTTGAATGTACTAGCTGTTCTTGTTGAAAGCATTCATGGCTCTACCCTTTAAACAGGTCTTTCTTGCTGTTCTGGCGCTCGTACTCCTGGCTGCGGCACCGTCGTATGGCCAAGTGGGAAAAGATAATCTTGGCAAAGAATTTTACGTGGCCTTTGCAGACAACCAGGGCGCAGGATCCGATTTTATTAATGGCGACACCACGGTCTTCGCTTTATATTTAACAGGCCCCGTCGTGGCAACCGGCTATGTCGAAGTACCGGCGATCAATTTCCGACAAACCTTTACGACGACTCCTGGTCAGATCACGACGATCTATCTTCCAGATGGCGATGGCAGTTCGACAACGACTGTCGAGCTTATGAATTCGGAAGTCATCGCTCCCGGCATGGGCATTCATATCGTTGCCGACACAGAGATCGCCGTCTATGGCATGAGCCATAAACGGTTCTCGACCGATGCCTTTATGGCAATGCCACTCGATGTACTCGGCACCGAGTATCGGGCGATCTGCTATCCGACTTCTACC
>JANWLI010000162.1 GCA_025450975.1 Candidatus Kapaibacterium sp.
CGCACACAGCACACTTCTCCATCGGCAGCGGGACGAAGCTCGCACTTGAAGATGTGATCGCATTAGCCGAGGAGCTAAAGCAAGAGCATGATATTCCAAAGGCGCTAACTAATTATGAGCGTAATCGTCGACCCGTAGTCGATGACCTCCAGGCTGCGGCGCAACAGAGCCTGGTGCTATTCGAGAACCTGGGAGACGTTATCGATCTTTCGCCGGTGGAGATGGCCTACCGCATGATGACGCGAAGTGGGAAGATCGACGATGAGCGCTTGAAGCGGCGTGACCCGGAGTTTATGGAGCGGCTCCTGGCAGACCGTAGCACACCAAAGGACGTTTGGTGACCCCTACGGGACTCGAACCCGTGCAACCACCGTGAAAGGGTGGTGACCTAACCGCTAGTCGAAGGGGCCAGCTTACAATTCAAAAGTTAAAAGTCAAAAGTTAAAATTTGAACTGCGGGGCATTAAACATTATACGGCATTTTCCGTTCCGTGTTTTGGCGTGGACGGGTAGGCGGATAGGCGGATAGGCGGCCTAGCGCTGGGTTTTTAGGTACTCGACAAACTTTGCGGTTGCCCGTGCGCGGTGGCTGAGGGTGTTCTTATCACTGGCCGACATTTCCGCGAACGTGCTGCCATCGCCATCGACCGGGATAAAGATCGGATCATAGCCAAAGCCGTTTTTGCCACGTGCTTCAAATGCAATGATACCCTTGATCTCACCGCGAAAAAAGTGCTCGGTGCCCGTAGCGTCTATGTAGCAAATAGTCGTGATGAAGGAGGCGCGCCTATCGGTTTGATCTTTGAGCTCCTTGACGAGTTTCTTGCAATTATCCTCATACGAAGCTCCGGGGCCTGCATAACGGGCTGCATAGACGCCGGGAGCGCCGTTAAGGGCTGCGACTTCGAGGCCGGTGTCGTCGGCGAAGGTGGGGAGCTTGAATTCGGCGTAGACGGCCCGAGCCTTGAGCCTGGCGTTTTCTTCGAGGGTGGTGCCGGTTTCCTCGGTGTCAGGGAAAGTATCGGGCAGGGATTGGACATCGGCGTACTTAGCGAGGAGTTTGGTGAGCTCTTCGGCTTTGTGGGCGTTCTTGGTGGCGAGCTGGATTGTCATAGGCAACATTGAGGTAGCATGAGACAATTTTAACGCAAAGGGCGCCAAGTATATCGCAAAGGTCTCAAAGATTATTGCTCATAGTTTTCAGTATTGGAATCTAGCGGAAATAGTGTATATTTGCTTAGGAACGGCTATCCCGTAACATTCACTTTCACAATCCTTTAGAATCAATGACGATCGATACTGGCAATACCGGATTTATGCTTTTGTGTACGAGCCTCGTCATGCTGATGACACCAGGCCTCGCGTTCTTTTATGGCGGGCTTGTGGGCCGAAGGAATGTGCTAACGATCATGATGCAGAGCTTCGTCTCCATGGGGTGGACGACGGTGCTGTGGTTTGTGTTCGGCTACTCACTCTGCTTTAGTGGTGATGTCGGCGGTGTGATCGGCAATCTTGACATGGCATTCCTTGCCGGCGTCGATCTAATGAGCCCCTCGCCGGTTAACCCGTCGATCCCGTTGATCGTGTTCATCGCCTACCAGATGATGTTCGCAATCATCACCCCTGCTCTCATCACTGGAGCATTCGCCAACCGCATCACGTTCAAGGCCTACATGCTATTTTTAACCGGATGGCTTGTGCTTGTCTACTTCCCGTTTGTACACATGGTCTGGGGCGGCGGCTTTTTGCAGCAAATGGGTGTGCTTGATTTTGCGGGCGGTATCGTCGTTCATAATATTGCCGGCATGGCAGCTTTGGCATCGGTCCTGTTTGTCGGTAAGCGCCGGATCAAAGATCGCGGGCCGCACGATATTCCGATGGTCGCACTGGGGACGGGCCTGTTATGGTTTGGCTGGTATGGATTCAATGCCGGAAGCCAGTTTAGCGTCGATGGCGTAACGGCCAGCGCATTTCTCAATACCGATATCGCTGCATCGTTTGCAGCAGTGACGTGGCTCATCGTCGAATACTTCACGACGCGTAAACCAAAATTTCTCGGGCTGCTTACCGGAGCCGTTGCCGGTCTTGCGACGATCACCCCTGCAGCCGGATTTGTTTCCCCAGCCTTTGCCGCTATTATAGGCATTGTATCGGGATTCGTCTGCTATTATGCGGTTGCGCTTAAGAACAAGCTTCAATGGGACGATGCTCTCGATGTTTGGGGCGTCCATGGTGTCGGTGGCATGATCGGCATCCTGATGCTGGGTCTATTTGCCGATGCGTCATTCAACCCCGCTGTTGGAGCGAACGGCCTGCTCTTCGGTAATCCAGAGTTTTTTGTGATCCAACTCGAGGCGATTCTCATCTCCTCTGCATGGGCATTTGCGGCCACGTATGGCATGCTATGGGTGATCAATAAGATGACACGCGTGCGTGTGGAAGAGCATACCGAGCACGGCGGCCTCGACGAAGCACTCCATGGTGAAATTGCATATCTCGAACACACCTAAAAATATGATACGTACTCTACGAAACATCGTCCTGAAACAAGCAGGCCGTCTTGCTATTGTCTGCGTTCTGCTTCCGGCAACAGTTCGCGCTCAGCCGATCGCTCTCAATGTACTCGTGAGCGGTAGCTGGACTGCGAACTTCAACCATCCGGAGTCCCGCATGAACGCCTGGCGTGTGTTCGATGTCGATGCGAATTCAATCGAGGTCGATCTTGTCCAGTTTTCACTCAGTAAAAGTGCTGAACCCGGTGGCGTAGGATTCCGAGTCGAT
Source organism: Candidatus Kapaibacterium sp. (assembly GCA_025450975.1). Taxonomy (GTDB): domain Bacteria; phylum Bacteroidota; class Ignavibacteria; order Palsa-1295; family Palsa-1295; genus JANWLI01. The sequence goes on from JANWLI010000162.1 coordinate 2,782, forward strand.
CTCGATGCCGGCCCGCATATCCCGTTCCTCTCGCGTTCGGCAGGACTCGATATGGGCGACTTCGGTCTGCGGCATGGATGTCTTACCTACCTTGATCAGAGCGGCCTGCGTTTCGATCTTGGGAAGTTCGTTACTCCGGCCGGATCCGAGGTGATCGAATCCTTCGATGGGATTAACATGAATGCTTCGCACTCCTATCTTTTCGGTTACGCAATTCCCTTCACCCATACCGGGCTGAAGGTGGCTTATCCTCTTTCCGACGCGTTCAGCCTCATGGCAATGGTTACTAATGGGTGGGATAATGTTGTCGATAATAACGATGCCAAAACTATAGGACTGCAACTCACCGTCATTCCTGTCACGGATCTGAGCCTGATCGTCTTCGGGCTCATGGGCGCAGAGCAGACGCTCAATAACTCGAACCAGCGAAAGCTCCTGGATGTCATTCTTTCATATAAAGTGAGCGACGCGTTCTCTCTGACGCTGAATGCAGATTACGGAATGGAGGATGTCCCGGACGAAGCTACGTGGTCGGGGATAGCGGGATATATTCGATATGCATTTTCGGATGTGTTCGCCGTTAATCTCCGTGCGGAAGTATTCGAAGATGCGGATGGGTTACGAACGGGGACGATCCAGACCCTACGCGAGGTCACACTTACTCCGGAATATCGCGTTACTCCTAAACTGATCCTTCGCGGTGACTTCCGGTATGACTGGACGGGGAATCGGGCAGCGTTCGAGAAGGCAACGGAATCCGGCTCGTCGCAGGCAACGGCGAGTGTTAATGCGATTTGCTTGTTTTAAGAGTAGTAGCGACAGACTGAGGCACAGTGGTATCATAAACAATTTAGCACAGAGGTTACGAAGGAAGACGAAGGTTTAAAAAGTATTAATACATCGTTTAATACCGTCTTTTAAATGTAGTTCATGAAAATTAATGAGCAAGCCGAGTTTGCAACCAGAAAATTTTAGATAAGTCTGGAGTTGGGCAGCAAAAACGGGATGCAGCGCTTCTACTGCTTTACATTCTACGATAACTTTTCGCTCGACAAAAAGATCAACCCGGTATCCGGCTTCCAATCTTACTTCTTCATAAACAAGAGGGAGACCTACTTGTCTATCAACCTGAATACCTTCCTTACGCAGTTCATAAGACAAGCATTCTTCATAAGCACTTTCCAATAAGCCTGGCCCTAAGACGGAATGTACTTTCATCGCACACCCTATAATCTTGTACGACAACTCTTTCTCAAACATTTACCTTCGCTCCCTTCGTCTTACTTCGTAACCTCTGTGCTAAAATGTCACAAGACTACCTCCACAGCCTCACTCAACTTGCCGATCCCCTTCACCTTACCATTCTTCACCGACTTCAGATTTGCATTCGGGATCACGATCCTTTCAAACCCCAACCGTTCCGCCTCCTGCACTCGCACCTCGATCTGAGGCACTGCCCTAACCTCGCCGCCAAGGCCGACTTCACCGATCAGACACGCCTTCGAATCGAGCGGCACATCTTTGAGCGAGGATAGCACTGCCATCACGATGGACAGATCCGCTGCCGGCTCGTCGAGTGTGAGTCCGCCGGCGATGTTGATGAATACATCCTGCGTCCCAAGCCTCACCCCAAGCCGCTTCTCCGCCACAGCGAGGAGCATGGCAATACGGCGATAGTCATAGCCCGTCGACGTTCGCTGCGGAACACCGTAATGCGATGGCGAGACTAACGCCTGCACCTCAACAAGGAGTGGGCGTGTACCTTCAAGCACGGAGGTGACTGCCGAGCCACTAGCCCCGTACTGCCGCTCGGAGAGAAATACTTCCGAAGGATTAGCAACTTCTTCAAGCCCGAGGGACGTCATCGTAAAGACACCGATCTCATTCGTCGAGCCGTAGCGGTTCTTCGCTGCGCGAAGGATTCGGTATGCATGCGTCCGCTCCCCTTCGAACTGGAGCACCGTATCGACGATATGTTCAAGCACTTTCGGACCGGCGATCATGCCCTCTTTCGTTACGTGGCCGACGATGAAGGTCGGAATGCCGGACGACTTCGCAAACTCAAGTAAAAGTGCCGCACATTCGCGGACCTGCGCGACACTTCCGGGGGCGGAGTCGAGCATTGATCGGTAGACGGTCTGGATGGAGTCGACGATGATAAGATCGGGCTTATCTGTCTGCGCCACTTCGATGATCTTCTCGACGTTCGTCTCGGCATAGAAAGAGATCTCTTCGTTCTTCATGCCAAGGCGCTCGGCGCGGGACTTCAGCTGCCGCGGACTTTCCTCGCCCGACACATAGAGCACATTCGCCCCGAGTAGGTTGCGGGCCATCTGCAGCAAGAGGGTCGACTTGCCGATGCCTGGATCGCCGCCGACGAGCACGAGCGAGCCGCGCATGATGCCGCCGCCGAGGACGCGGTCAAGCTCTGCGATGCCAGTCGGAATCCGGTCCTCCTGCTCCATGCTGATCTCCCGGAGCTTCAGCGGACGCTCGGCTCCACTCGCGCCACGCGCACCCTTCGCCTTCGGATTGTTGATGGCTGGCGTGACCGATTCTTCGACGAAGCTATTCCATGAGTTGCACTCCGGACACTTCCCCATCCACCGCGGAGAAGTAAAGCCACAGGACTGACAGACGAACTGAGAACGGGTTTTGGTCTTGGAAGCGAGCATAATTTGTAGAGTAGGTGCCTATAGTTGCAACGAGAAATATAACTAATTAGGGCTGGGATTTAGCAAACAAGATATTCACAAAAAGCTCTACCGTGTTGTATCTTCGTGTTAGGAAGTTATCTCCATCGGTTATGAAAATACTCTTTTTCGCCCTTTGTGTACTCCCGATAGCGGTCTGTGGGCAATCGTTCGAGTGGGTAAAGCAGATCGGCGGGCGATCGCATAAACAAACCCGTGCTCAGATGATCGATCACTCTGGAAATATCATCCTCGCCGGAAATTTTAGTGATAAGACCGATTTCGACCCCGGATCCGGAGTATTTACCTTAGAGGCATCCGGACATATCGACGCATTCATTTGTAAACTTGATGCAAGTGGCGGTTTCATTTGGGCAATTCAGTTTGGCGATAAAGAATCTACTTATATAAGTAATATTGTCACTGATGCAGCGGGCAACATCTATGCTGCCGGAACATTGAAGAATTCGTGCGATTTCGATCCGGGACCGGATACGTTTATGGTGCGAACACCGGGGTACATCGACATCTTCCTTCTAAAGGTGAGTGCGGACGGTAAACTTCTGTGGGTAAAAACGGTCGGGGGCGAAGAGCCAGATCACCCGGGCGGCCTCGCAATTGATTCGAGTGGAGCCCTCTACCTGACCGGCAGCTTCCGCGAGGTGAGCGATCTGCTACCGGGACCGGATACATTGCTTGTCGAAGCCAATGGCTGGAACAATGATGTATTTATTATGAAACTCGATAGCGCAGGAGAACAACTGTGGCTCAAATACTTTGGCGGACCGGAACACGACAGCCCTCTTTCATTAGCATTGGACTCCTCCCTGAATATCATTGTTTCAGGCATGTTCGGTGATACGGTTGATTTTGATCCCGGCGATGGACAGTATGTGCATATTGCCAAGGGTGAGCAAGATATTTTTGTTCTAAAGCTGAATCCTGATGGAAAGATAATGTGGGCCACTACCCTTAGCAGCCAGAAAGGTGTTGATGGCGCCACGGTTGCCACCGATCTCGAAGACAATATCTTTGTGACAGGCAATTTTACCGGAAACGTCAATGTTGATCCGGCTCCGATATCGCACAACCTCCGTGCCGATTCAATGTCGATGTTTCTCCTCAAGCTTGATGAGCTTGGCATGCATGTATGGTCACGTACATTTAAGGGCTGTTTACCTTCCGATGTTTTTTCATGGCCATTAACTGTCGATCGGTCCGGCGCAGTATACACTACCGGCGTGTTCCGGGACACCCTCATTTTTCCGGAAGCATCGCGCAAAGATGATCTGTACTCTGTGGGCGAAGAGGATCCTTTTATATGCAAATACACGTCCGAAGGCCGCTTCAACTGGGCCCTGCAAGTCGACGGCTCATCATACTTCGACATTGTGAAAACCATCAGCCTGGATAAAGACGAGAATGTCTTCGTCACAGGATACTTTGATGACACTACCTTCTTTGATCCCGGAGGCGATACCTTACTGGCAACATCCAAGCAATATTATGATGTCTTCATTGCGAAGATAGAACAACCGGGTACGGCAACTACAGTAACACGAGAGGAACAATCATTAACGGTCGGCATTTCACCGAATCCATTTGCTTCCACGACGAGCGTTCTTTTACAGGGTGGGCGAACGTATCGTCTAACGATTCGTGACATTTTAGGGAGGAAGTTCTTCTCAACGGACGTAGTTTCTCCCTGGTCATCAACTACTACTTACGAGGTTAGTGCAAAAGCCCTTAGCCTGATACAGGGGATCTACTATCTCACAGTAAGTTCAGGTAATGAACAAATGACCCAACAACTCCTTTTCTTGAACTGAACCCTAAGAGGACATTTAAGCATGTATTGCCGTTAATAGTATGTGCATTTCACGTGGCTCATACTCATTGGTGCTGCCTTACTTGTTGTCAGTATCCTGGCGAGCAAGATCTCGTCGCGTTATGGTATTCCGGCGCTGCTGATCTTTCTTGCGCTCGGTATGCTCTCGGGGTCCGATGGGCTTGGGCAGATCCACTTCGATAATCCTCTCATCGTCCAGCAGATCGGCTCCCTCGCGCTAGTCTTCATTCTCTTCACCGGCGGCGTCGATGCACATTGGGACCGGGCGAAAAAGTATATTAAGGCGGGGCTGCTCCTCTCTACAGTCGGCGTTATCCTAAGCACGGTACTTGTCGCTGCCTTTGTCGTCGCTCTGTTCTCGTTTAGCTGGCTTGAGGGATTGTTGCTGGGGGCGATCGTATCGAGTACGGATGCGCCTGCAGTATTTACGTCGCTGCGATCGAATGCGATCGCGCTTAAGGATGGGATCGGCGAGACGGTCGAGCTTGAGTCTGGTAGTAACGATCCGATGGCGATCTTCCTGGTACTCACCTTTCTTGGGTTGATGTATGATCCGACACTGGGCGTTGGAGAGCTTATCCTTCACTTTGTGCGGGAGATGTCGATCGGGCTTGTCTGCGGATACCTCTTCGGCATGATCTCGGTCCTGGCAGTCAATAAGCTGCAGCTGGAGTTCGAAGGACTCTACCCGGTGCTGATGATCGGTCTCGTGTTCTTTGCGTACGCTTCGGTGGCGCTTATCGGCGGCAATGGATTTCTTGCAGTCTACGTGATGGGACTCGTCTTTGGATCGCGCAAGACGTACTTCAAACGTACGCTCTCCCGGTTTTATGATGGCGTTGGTTGGTTGATGCAGATCGTCATGTTCCTCATTCTCGGGTTGCAGGTCTTCCCTTCGCGGATGAGCAATGTCGTGATTAGCGGGATCAGCGTCGCGCTGTTCCTGATGTTCGCTGCACGACCGATCTCTGTCTTGCTTGCCCTTGCACCAACGAAGTTCTCGATCAGGGACAAACTCATGATCGCGTGGATGGGAATGCGCGGTGCCGTACCGATCATTCTTGCGACCTTCCCTGTCACGGCCGGCATTGAGAAAGCAGATTTTCTCTTCCATCTTGTCTTCTTCGTTGTGCTCATGTCCGTTCTCGTACAGGGAATGACGCTTACTCCAGCTGCGAAGAAGCTGCAGGTCATCTCGCCGCATGCGACGAAACGCGTCCATGAGGCGCAGCATGGGACTTCGATCCACGAAAGCAGTGAACTGATGGATTTTATCGTGCCGTTTAACTCGTCGATGATCGGCAGGTCGATCATGGATCTGGACCTCCCCTCCGATGCACTGGTCGTGCTCATTAGCCGCGAAGAAGGGACGATCTCGCCCACCGGCAGGACCTTGCTCGAAGGCGGCGACGTGCTTGTTGTGCTTGGCAGCAAGGATATTTCTCCGTCGCTTGTTGGGAAATTAGCTTCGTAGACGAATCAATTTTTTGATTTTTTCGTACCGTACTTGATTGTGTCGGTCTAAAAGCAATTACAACGATGAAGTTTTATACGATCATTGCCCTTTTAAGCCTTGCCCTGGTTTCTAACGGCTTTGCACAGGTCCAGATCCTACCTGAACCTATGCGCCCTTACGCTTATGATCAGGTCCTTGGTATGAGTGCAGTAGATGCAAAAATGTATATCCCTCACAAGACAGAAAGGGTAGTCGAAGGGAAGCAGTATCCCCTCATCAAGGAAACCATACAGATCGAAGATATTGATGTGCTTAGACTGAAAGATAACAGAGACTGGGACCATGTTTCTACTCTCTATCTCTTTATAGATTCCTCGGATAGGGTTTGCAGAATGCACCTTATGTACAACGACCTTTCTGCTGCCGGAAGAGAAAAGATCGTTGCAGAACTAACTAAGAATGCAAGCAGTCAGCTTGATAAGACCGATAAGAAGCATACTACCTACATCGGCAAAGCCAATAATACCGACTACATTCTCACGTGGGCCAAGGATAAGAACCGGAAGTCAACTTACCTGCTCGTCACCGACTACCGCTATAAGCTCAAGATGCTCAATCACCTCATCAACGGCGGCACGCTGCCCGAGGACGGCATCTTCACTCCCGCTCCCTCTAAGTAGCAACTTTCACAGAGGTTTTGCCGTAGTATTGGGTAGCTTCAACTACTTTACTTCGCCATGACCAATACGGAAGACCCCGTCGGTATTGCGGCTCCTACAGCTACTGAACTTCTCTATAAAGAAAAACTCATTCGTATACTGCAAGGCGCGTATTCAGGCGAGTTGGCAGCTGCCTATGCGTATGAAGGTCACTGGAAGGCATCGAAGAAGCAGGAAGAACGCGAAACGATCGCCCGGATCGAGCGCGAAGAATGGCATCACCGTAGCCTTGTCGGCGATATGCTTACGAATCTTGGGTCAGGTCCCGATCCTGAGCAGGAGCGCAAAAGAAACCGCATAGGAAAGACTTTACGAGCCTTATGCAACGTAAGCGGCTGGTTTATGCCCATGTACGCTGCCGGAAGGCTTGAATCGTATAATGTAATTGAATACGAAGATGCTGCAAATTATGCTCGTTTGGCTGGTTATGGGCAGTTTGCGCCTGCACTTATCGAGATGGCCGACGTCGAACGCGAGCACGAACGGTACTTTCGAATGAAGGTTGAGAGCCATTTTCTACGCCATATTTTCCCGAAGTGGAAGATACCGCAATAATATAAAAAAAACACTAAAATAAGGCTAAATTAAGCGGTTTTTCCTCCATTTTCTCCCACCTTTTTGGACTCTTCCGAGGTAAAATTTTGTTAAAAAACGGCTCACGGAAGAGCGCATTTTTTCTCTATTTTCCTGGTAAAATTTTAAGTGGCAACCATTACTGAAAAGATCCTGCCTCGTCAACTTGAAGACGAGATGCGGGAGAGTTATATCGATTATTCCATGTCCGTTATCGTCAGCCGCGCCCTCCCGGACGTGCGTGACGGACTTAAGCCTGTGCATCGCCGTGTACTCTTCGGCATGCACGAGCTTGGCATGCAGCCGAACCGCCCGTACAAGAAAAGCGCGCGTATCGTCGGCGAAGTGCTTGGTAAATACCATCCGCATGGCGATACGGCAGTCTATGACACGATCGTCCGTATGGCGCAGGATTTCTCGATGCGCGAAATGCTCGTCGACGGTCAGGGCAACTTCGGCTCGATGGATGGCGACTCGCCTGCTGCCATGCGATATACAGAGTGCCGCCTCGCACCGCTTGCAACCGAACTGCTACGCGATCTCGACAAGAACACCGTCGACTTCGTACCCAACTTTGACGATACGCTGCAGCAGCCATCGGTCATGCCGGCAGGCTTTCCGAATTTGCTCGTTAACGGCGCGACGGGTATTGCCGTCGGTATGGCAACGAACATTCCTCCGCATAATCTCGCGGAAGTGATCAGCGGATGTCTTGCCTACATCGAAAACGAAGATATCACGAGCGAGCAGCTTGCAAAGCTTATCATCGCTCCGGACTTTCCGACAGGTGGCCTGATCTATGGCTACGACGGCGTTCGCGATGCCTATGCAACGGGCCGCGGCAAGGTCATCGTCCGTGCCCGCGCGACGGTAGAGACGTCGAAGAATGACCGCGAGGCGATCATCGTCACGGAAATTCCGTACATGGTCAACAAGGCGTCGCTTATCGAGAAGATCGCCGAGCTGGTGCGCGACAAGAAGGTCGAAGGCATATCGGATATCCGCGACGAGTCGGATAAGGAAGGGTTGCGCGTCGTCATCGAGCTTAAGCGCGATGCCGTTGCGAAGGTTGTGCTCAACAACCTCTACAAGCATACGCAGATGCAGACGACGTTCGGCGTCATCATGCTTGCGCTTGTCAAGGGTGTGCCGAAAGTGCTTGCGCTGCGCGATATCATCAAGCCGTATATCCTGCACCGCAACGAAGTTGTTGTCCGCAGGACGAAGTTCGATCTCGATGCTGCCGAAAAGCGTGCGCATATTCTCGAAGGCTATGTGATCGCGCTTGACAATATCGATGAAGTCGTCCAGACGATCCGCAAGTCGAAGGATGTCGATACAGCGCAGGCAAGCTTGATGAAGAAGTTCAAGCTTTCGGAAGTCCAGTCGAAAGCGATCCTCGAAATGCGCCTGCAGCGCCTCACAGGCCTTGAACGCACGAAGATCGAGCAGGAGTATCGCGAGACGATCCAGACGATCGAGAAGCTGAAGGCGATTCTTGGATCGAAGAAGCTGCAGATGCAGATCATCTCCGATGACCTTAAGAGTATCAGCGAGCGCTATTCAAGCAAGCGCCGCACAGAGATCATCTACGACACGAAGGACTTCACGATCGAAGACATGATCGCCGAAGAGGATGTCGTCGTGACGATCTCGCACAGTGGCTTTATCAAGCGCTTCCCTGTTTCGGGCTACCGACGCCAGGGTCGTGGCGGTAAGGGCGTCACAGGCGCCTCGACGCGCGAAGACGATTTTGTCGAGCATATGTTTATTGCCTCGACGCACAATTACATCATGTTCTTCACCGATCGTGGCAGATGCTACTGGCTGAAGGTGCATGAAGTGCCAGAGGGCAGCC
>JANWLI010000163.1 GCA_025450975.1 Candidatus Kapaibacterium sp.
AAGAGCGAATCAGGATATGCATTGTCATTTCCCGAATACCAGAACTTCGGCGCATCCATTGAATCGTACGTCATCACAGGGATCGTGAATGTACCATCTCCGTTGATCGCCGAAGTACGAAAGAACACAAAGGATGCTCCACTGACATTGGTTGAGTCCTCTGCCCCGCCAATATCGAGCCTGTTCGCATTCGTATCGAGCACAAAAGATGCAGCGCCGTTATTGAGCCCGACAGAAAAATCGTAGCCGAGCGCATGGTAGGTCATGTTCCATTCCGTGATCCGGATCGCAAGCGCAAGTCTCCCCTGCCAATACGGACCAAGCGGTGAGGCAACGACGCCTGTCAGCTGCCCTGCATTCTCCTTCGCATAACAATCATCACAGTTGGAGTACCCGGCAGAGTTTATAAACGCTGCACGCGTCGCCCCGTTAATGTTCGCCGCATGCGACCAGAAGATGCCGGTATGCACAAGCCTCCCCGATCCGTCCTTAAAGAGGAGCACGTCTCCAGGCAGCAATTCACTAACATCCGGATTTGGCAGTCCGAACACATAGTAGCCGCGGTTGGCAATGAAGGCCCAGTTGTTGAGATCTGCAAGGCTCTGGCAGTTAAGCTCCGGCGCCTGCCGGCCAAACCCTGCCTGCTCGAATACGTATTGCACAAAACCGCTACAATCGAGGCCGACACGTGCTTCACAATGCTTGTTGCTATCCGGAAGACATTCGCACGATGCCCACGCTGTCGGCGCATCGACATGCTTGCCGCCCCAGACGTAGGGTATATGGGTCGACGGATCCGAACTGACCTTACTGACAGCGAACTCCACCAGATCACTGAGACTATCTTCAAACGAGGCCACACGGTGCTTCTTTGGATACGTTCTGCTGATGTTGAACGTCCCGCTATCGAGCAGATGGCGGACCATCTCAGGATCAGGCTCCGGATCGAGCGCCGAAGCCGACGTCACATAATGACCTGGCGGATCGACCGATGTCGAACTCTTACAACCTGCGATCAATACAAGTATAAGGAATACGGAAAGCGATACGAAAGATGAGTGTCTCATAACTTATGTGCGGGGAGACACAAAATTAAGCTTTTTTTCTGAATTTTCAAAATGCCCGAACCAACGGGTCCGGCAACCTCTTACGTAGCATCTATATATTACATTAATCCCACTAAAGTATAAGCTATAGATTATGCACCTCCCCCCGATTTTTTTTGTAGTATATTAAAATATGGATGACAGGCACCTGCTTATAGCGCTGGAGAAGTACTTCGGCTACACGACGTTCCGCCCCCTGCAGCGCGAGATCATCAAAGACGCGCTTGCCGGCAAGGATACGTTCGTACTCATGCCCACAGGTGGCGGAAAATCGCTCTGCTTCCAGCTGCCATCGCTTGTCTCCGAAGGGGTTACGGTCGTCATCAGCCCGTTGATCGCGCTGATGAAAGACCAGGTCGATGCAATGACGTCGTCCGGTATTCAGGCAACCTTTATCAATAGCTCGCTCTCTCAGGATCAGATCAGCGAACGCCTCAAAGACGCACGAGAAGGAAGATACAAACTGCTTTACTGCGCGCCCGAACGTCTTGCCTCGACGCGATTTCTTTCCACGCTCTCGTCGCTCGATATCACGCTCTTTGCCATCGACGAAGCGCATTGTATCAGCCAGTGGGGACACGACTTCCGCGAAGACTACCGCAAACTCCAGATCCTGCGTAACTCCTTTCCCGGCGTTCCGCTCATGGCCCTCACGGCAACGGCAACGCCGAAAGTCGCCGAGGATATTCTTGTACAGCTTCGCATTCCGCAAGCAAAGAAATATCAGGCAAGCTTTGACCGTCCGAATCTCACATACCTTGTCCGCCGCAAGAGCGATGCCTTCGAGGACTTGCTCGACTTCCTGCGCCCACGCAAAGGCGAATCGGGCATCGTCTACTGCCTAAGCCGCAAATCGACAGAAGCAGTGGCGGAGAAACTTCGCGCACGGGGTTTCAAAGCTGTTGCGTATCATGCCGGACTCGACAATGCAGTACGCGCCAAGCATCAGGAGCTATTCATTCGCGAAGAGGTCGACATCGTCTGCGCAACGATCGCCTTCGGTATGGGTATCGATAAGTCGAACGTGCGGTTTGTCGTCCATTACGATCTGCCGAAAAATCTCGAAGGCTACTACCAGGAAACCGGCCGCGCAGGCCGTGACGGGCTTCCTTCTGACTGCCTCCTGCTCTACGCACCGAGCGATAAGGTGCGCATGCAGCGCCTGATCGAACTCTCCGAAGACGATATACGCGTCGAACAAAATAAAGACGATCTCGAACTTGTCTGCCGTTTCGCCGAAGCGCGTACATGCCGCAAGAAGATGGTCCTCGAGTATTTCGGCGAAGCGTATTCGCTGCCTAATTGTGGCAAGTGCGATATCTGCCTTGGCACCTCGCCGAAAGAAGAGTTAATAGATGTAACCGTTGCGGCACAGAAATTTCTTTCGACGATCATCCGAACCTCGCAGAAATTCGGCGCGAAGTATATCGTCAGTATTCTCCGCGGCAAAGAAGATGAGCGCGTGCTGCATAATCGCCATCATCAGCTATCAACGTTCGGCATTGGCAAAGACATAAAAGAGAAAGACTGGACACATCTCGCCGCCGAACTCGAACGTGAGGGCTACATCCTGCGCGACCGCAACGATTTCAACAGCCTCAAGCTTACACGCAAAGGCAACGAGGCACTCGTCGGAAGGCAAAATATTCTGCTCGCCACAGCTCCGAAGACCAGAAAGAGCGAGAGTGAAGAAGAAGTCCACAGCGCAATTCAGGATCTCCCGGCCCGCAATGCCGAGCTCTTCGAGCGACTCCGCATCCTGCGCAAACTGATCGCCGACGAGCGCGAGCTGCCGCCGTACGTCATCTTCCATGATAGCGTGCTCAAGCAGATGGCAGCACTGCTGCCGCTAACTTCAACTGCGTTACTGCAGCTCTCAGGCGTCGGTGAGAAGAAGGCAGAAGACCTTGGACCACGATTCACTGGCGCAATACGAGAGTTCGTCAATGATCACCCCGACATCACGCCCGTCGGCATTACGCGCAGTACGCCAGCACCGACGAAGAGCACGTCCGATACTGCACTTGCTTCTGTGAAGCTGTTTCAGAGAGGTGTATCGCTCTACGAGATCGCTAAAGAGCGCGGCTTAACGCAAACGACTGTTGCAAACCACCTCGAAGAAGGAATTAAGAATGGTGAGATCACCGACATTGCACGGCTCGTCCCACCGCATCTGATCGATCGCATCCGCAATGCATTCGCTGCGACAGGATCGGTCTTCCTCAAGCCTGTGCTCAATCACCTCAACGATGTGACGATCACCTACGATCACCTCAAGTTCGTCCGCGCCTACGACGATCGGACGAGCAACTAACTATTCGACGATCAGTCGTTTAGTCACCTTGTGACCGTCAGCCTCCAACAAAAGCAGGTACACTCCACCTGGTAGACCGGTAGCATCAAATGTCGCCTGATTCATGCCCGCAGGCCGATGCTCGGTGTTCATCACAGTTCGGACCGTGTTGCCGAGAATGTCAAGAATCGATAAGCTCACACGTGCATCCCGAGCAAGCCCAAAGCGGATCGTGCTATGACTGACGATCGGATGTGGAGTAACTTCTTCAATCGAGAAGAGATCGTCCCTGGTGTCCGAGACCGAAAGACTGCCGACAGAAAATTGCCATGATGGAGAGTATGCACTAGTATTGCCCCCATTATTTGCCAACACGCGCCAGTGGTACGACTTCATATCTTGAAAACCGCTCAGGCGGATACTCGTATCCACCTGGCTGGTCGTCGTGTCCCTATGGATATCCGTAAAACCGGCATCCCTGGCCACCTGCAGCCTGTACATCATTGCATCGGCAACCGGATGCCACCGAAATGTAATAAGCTTTGTCGTCGATATGAAGTTAGAATCCTGTACAGGGATAGCAAGCTCAGGGACCGCCGTCTGCGCATCGTTCATACCGGTTTTTGTGATGAACATCGTTATTTTATCGTCCGGATGATCCGAACCATCGGTAGGTACTTCAGAAATGTTAACTGCTACATCAAGTCCGGAAAGGGCTTGCCCATATACCGTGTACTGTCTGTCGAGGAATGAATCGTCGGCTACACAAATGAAGAACTGCGACGTAGCACTGTTCGGATCGTTCGTTCGCGCTGCAGAGAGAATCCCGGGTTGATGGGAAACAGCGTTAAACTCTGCCATGAGCTTTGTCCCCGATCCACCGGTCCCCCAGGTACTCTTTGGTTTATCTTTCGAATTCGGGTCGCCACCCTGGATCATGAACTCGGGGATCACGCGATGGAATGCAATGGAATCGTAGAACTTGACCGAGACAAGACTATCCCAATTCCGCGCATGGTTTGGCGCGATAGCCGGAAACATCTCGACCGTGATCTTCCCCATCGACGTATCACCGCGACGAACGTCGATCTCATATTGCGGTTTTTGCGCCTGGGCACTATACGCACCGATAACGACAAGCAGAACACAGATAGATAACTTCATGAGGGCTTCTTCCTTAAGAGTACGAAAATAAGGTATTCCGGACAAAATATTACCGAAACTCATTTGTCGTTTTTTTTGCGCACCCGGAGCCCACAGCCGAAGCTGCACGGAAATATCAGTTGCCGCCGAATCAGTCTAATGGAGAATTAGGTGTGATGCTCTTGCTCGCTCTTCGCTTCGAGCTCTTTCATCAACGCTTCGAATTCGGGCATATTGCGCACAGAGTTTAAGTCGGGATCGCGCCGGACGCCTTCAACATTCCGGTATCCTTGTTCAACACAGCGCCGTAAAATGGTTAACCCTTGCTCGCGATCGCCTTCGATCAGAAATAAGCAGGCAAGATTGTAGAGCGTGATCGAATCGTCAACCTCTGTCAGCTTCTGCGCCTCCGCCAGAGCACGTTCATGTTCGCCTGCCCATGAAAGAATATTCGCATAGTTCGCACGGGCGTTGATATCGTCAGGTGTAAACCGTAAATGGCGCTCATAGGATGGTAATGCAGCAAGAGCAGCGACTTTCATGCGTTCGCGATCGCCAAGTTCGTTGATCGCGACCAGATAGTTGAACTGGTCGCTGCGGTCATTCTCATTCAACCGGACGCTCTCACTCCAGGCCCAGACCGCTTCTTCCTTCATCCCAAGCTCCTGATAGACCCAACCCATTGCCTGATATGCTGCCTCGTAGTTGGGGTCGATCACGATCGATTGCTTAGCAAGACGTAACGCTTCCTGAAGGTCGCCACTTCGCAAGGCAAGCGAACTCCGCATAAATAAAACGCGTGGCTCGTCCCCAAGCAGCTCTTGCATGTGCCTGATATGTTCCTCAGCAATAGCAAGCCATTTCTTGTCACGCGCATAGAACCGGTGATAGTTCAGCGTCACGTTCGTAATATCGACGTGCGCATTCGTAAAATTCGGGTCGAGCCGTAACGCTTCGGTATACAGCTCGATGGCCCGCTCATAGGAGCCAAGCGTATGCTTATCGTGGTACATGCACCCCTGCAAATACAGCTTATATGCTTCAGGGTTTTCCGTGTCTTTCTTCTCGATCTTCTTTTCTTCTTCCGGCGTCAGCTGCAACCGCAGCGCTTCTGTGACTTTCTTTGCAACCGATTCCTGCAGATCGAATATATCATCGAACGTACCATCATACTTCTCGCTCCAGATATGCTCGTGTGTCTGCGTATCGGTGAGTTGAACGGTAATACGTATCTTCTCGCCGGCCTTGCGCACACTGCCCTCGACGAGATAGCGAACGTTGAGGTCGCGCGCGATCTCCGTCGCCTTCGGCCGTACCTTCTTATAGTAGATGACTTCGCTGCGTCCCGGCACCTTCAGTTCGCTCAGTCCGCCAAGTGTGTTGATGAGTTCGTCCATCATGCCATCGGCAAACCACTCATTGTCTTTCTGCGGAGAAAGATCGTCGAACGGAAGCACTGCCAGGCGTAACCGCTCTTCGGGCTTGGTATTCGCAGCTGCCGGTTTTTCTGCTTGCTGCGTGGTGCGAGCGTCCGAACGTTTCAGTGCACGCAGGATGGCATCTGCGTCGCTGATGGGCACACGTTGCACCCCTGAAAGATGATAGAGGAAGTCACCGGAAAGTTTTACCGTCTCGAGTTCGATAGGAATGATATGCTTATCAAGTTCGGCTGCAAGTGCAAGCTCTTTAGCAACATTACGCGATGCAAGTGCGCCGCTGGAAAGGAGGAACAGTACACTACGCGCATCGGTAAGCGCGTTCGCAATCTCCGCCGACCAGTTCGTCGAAGCCTCGATGCCATGTTTATCTATCCAGACCTCATACCCTTCAGCACGTAAGCGCTCGACAAGGTTAAGCGCATGCGCACGGTCATGCGAAGAATATGATATGAAAATATCGGGCATAATAATGCAGATCTATACGATCACGAAAAATCAGGACCTCCAAGCATTGTGGAGGATCGTCGCAAGGTTGTGTGGCTAAGGGCGAAGGTCTCAGGCACGCAGAATCAGCGTGCACGTGAACTATGCAAAAATACTCCGATTTAGGGCCGGGTATAGCGATACCGCTCATTAAGTAAAGTTAATGAATTCTTGTCTGTGGCAGGGCGTTGCTGACGAACAACGAGTTTTCAACCTTACAAATATGAAGCAGTCCACCATTACCCGCCTGAGCCTTATTATCGCACTCCTGGCCACCATGAGCATCGAGTCGTTCGCGGCCTTGAATGCCTACCTCAAACTCAAGCGTGCCAAGGATGGCAAAACCTATACGGCGAAAGTCGATGCAACCGGGAAGTTCTCGTTTGACAATGTCGAACCCGGCAAGTACGATCTTATCATCGGCCTCGAAGGAACGCCCAGCGAAGAAGACAGGACCATCCGGTCGATCGAGATCAGCAGCTTTTCCTGGGGAGAAGCGAGCGCCACCGGCAGCCGTACGAAATCGCGGTCGAATATCCAGAATAACAGAACGGCAACTGTCGACGCGCAAGGACCAACGGTTAACGGCAAGTCTGTAGCAACCGGCGATCTCAATGGCGATGGTATTGCCGACACGATCACAACGCCGGTAACCTACTCGCCAAAAAATATTTATTCCGGCCTCATCGATGTCGTCTTCCACGAGCTCACCGTCACGAAAAAGATGGAAACCATCGAAGGAAAAGTAAAGACAACCTGGAATCTCAAAGAAAACGTGAAATAACGCTACGCATCCCCATGCCGGCGAAAGAAGTCAGGTTTTCCGATAAGCGCCTTAAAGAACTGCGAAGTTTACTCCGCAAGAAGGCAGACGCCGAGCATGCTGCCTTTCATAAAAATTATCATAAATCTTCTAAAGATTTCTACGGCCTCTATAATATCGAACTTACCGAAGCGTTTCAAACCGTCTTCCCGCGAAAGGAGAAGTTAGACCGTGACGAAGCAATTCCACTTGCACTCGAACTCTGGTCGTCAAACTGGTTCGAAGAGCAGACTGCCGGCCTGAGCCTGCTAGCGCGCGTTCTCAAGCAGCTCACGCCGAGGGACCTCCCAATGCTCAAGAAGATCGCCGATGATTGCGAAGGCTGGGCAATGCTCGATTATCTCGCAACCGTCCACCTCGGAGCGCTCGCTCTGAAATATCCTGAAGACGTATATCCGAAGGTCCGCAAGTGGACCAAGAGCAAACACATGTGGACCCGCCGCGCGGCAATCCTTATCCACGTCCTCCCCGGCCGCAAGAAGGCGCTAGACGAAGCGTATGCATGGGATACATTTACCGAACTGCTGCACGAAAAAGAATTTTTTATTCGCAAAGCCATCGGCTGGACATTACGCGAATGCGCAAAACATTATCCGGAAAAAGTCTTCGAATACATCAGAGAACATCGCGATGAAATGTCGGGCCTGACATTCCGGGAAGGCAGCCGCAAACTCCCGGAAGCCATGCGGAAAAAACTAGGATCAAAGTGACGAGGATAGTACGCAGGAGAAACGTCACGCAAACATTTCTCCCGCTATACCACTATTATTAATTCTGCGAATGCAGGCCGACCATGTTGCCTTCGGAATCGATGAAGAAGGCCATGTAGCCGTATTCAGGTGTGATCTGCGTTTTCGGAATCGTGATCTGTCCGCCTGCTGCCGGAACGCGCTCAAGCACTACGCTCAGGTCATCGCCGGCATTGAGATAGAGCTTCGCTCCGTCAGTCGACGGCGTATAATGCTCACCTGAGCAGATCGCGCCGCTGACTGCACCCGAGTTCGGGTCCATCGGAAAGAATGCCATCTGGAAATTCCCCATCGGCTGCTCCATCATTTCGATCTTGAGGATGCTCTCGTAGAATTTCTTTGCGCGCTGGAAATCAGCTGCCGGGATCTCGAACCAATTGATTACATTTGATGCCATAGCAATATTGAGGGTTAGTGAAGGTAACTGCCAACAGCACGGAACATCCTTCTATTCTTCTCAATCTTCTCAAAAATTGCTTTTTACAGTAACTCTTTCTTAACACGGGCAGCCATGTCGCGGAGATCTGCCTTCCGTTTGTCTCCGATCGCATTCCAGTGAAGGCCCCTAAGCGCTCCTTCCATGCCGTAAAGCATCAGTGCATTGACATTAAATCCGTGCATAACCATCCGCCGGAACCCCTCTTCGAGACCGACCGATTCGAGCTCTTCAAGCGTGCCGATCCCGACTTCACGGAGCCACATCGTCGATACTGGCCCCATATTCGGCAGAAATCCGGAATCCTGCCCCTTGCCGACCCTTCTTTCCCTCATACGTGTTTTACCGTCTGCAGATAGTCGAAATTACGAAATAAAAATTTATTGAGCAATCGAGCAGATTTTTTAGTAATTTCGTGATCCCAAGATCACCGTAAGAGCACAATTTTAGTATAAATAATATGAATTTCACTATCGAACAAGATGAGCGCGCAACGATCTTCCGGCCGAAGGAATCTCGCCTCGACTCCCTTGTTGCGCCTGAATTAAAAGCCGAATTTCTCATCCTCGCACAGCCCGATGTCGAAAAATTGATCATCGATCTCACCGATGTCGATTACATCGATTCCGCTGGCCTTTCGGCTTTCCTCCTGGCTCGCCGTCAGCAGGCTGAGCATGAAGGTGACGTCCGCCTGGTTAATCCGAGCCCCGATGTCGTCTCCCTGCTCCAACTCACGCAGCTTGACCGAGCATTCCCGATGTACGACACGGTCGAAGAAGCGCTCGCCGCTCCGTCGCTTTCCATGTCGTCAGTATCGCCGAACGGCCTCAAGAATCTCGCCGGTACTGCTGTCGCCTCTTCGGCTTTTGCAGCAGCTGCGTATGATTTTACGCTCGGCGACGAAGAAGAGGACGATGACGACGATGAGGATGACGAGCTGATCGAGCTTGACGAAGAGTTCGATGGCGAAGATGAAGACCTCGAAGATGAGGATGATGAGGATGATGCGGTCGAAGATACTGCTGAGAAAAAAGAAGCAGACGATGACGACGATGACGACGTCGAACTTGACGACGACGACTTCGACGAAGATGACGATGTCGTTGAGGATATCGAAGACTTCGACGACGATTACGATGACGAAGAGGACGAAGAGCCGCCCGTCGTCTAAGGCCGCACGATAAATCTTCCGCGCACTACCGATACCGGCTTGCCCGGTACGTTTACCGTTGCCGTTACGACATATGCTCCGGATGACGGTGCGGCAAATTCAATTTCATACGCTCCTGCCGGAATAAACCTGCGCGCAAACACGTCGCCTATGGGTCTTCCGAGAATGTCACTGGTCTCGATCGAAACGTAGCCACTTTCAGACAAGGTAAGCTCTGCACGTACATCGCTTCCATAATGGACTACAGAAGGGCGTAACACCAGCGAATGCAACGAGGCATCCGATGAAGCACTCACACGTAGCTTATCGGTAAAACGAATATTGTCGATGAGCCACCCGTCAGCACCGGTAGGATTGGCACCTGCCAAACGAAACCGCACGATCGCATCCTTACCGATGTGTGCCTTAAGGGCGATCGAATCGCCGGAGGTTTCCGAATCGAAAATAGTGTGATTCCATTTCAAGTCTTCGCTCGTAATATCGTAGCGACGCACAAAGAAGTACGATACACCATTATCAAGCGAGACTTCAATGAGTGCAGAGTCTCCCGCTGCAACGAGAGCCATGTGGTCGAACTCCAGCGTGTGTATCCCGGCAGAAATACGCACCGGCGGAAGTAACATCCACGAGTTTACACCGGAACCATACGGTACATTCGGTAATGAATCATTGATAAACGTCGAGGGAAGTCCGACTGACGTGGTCTCCCATGCTCGTGTCGTAAAAATATCTTTTGTTTCTTCGAATGACTCGAAGTACGTCTCGCGTGGCTGCCCGGCATACAGCCATAGCGGCGCCGAAGTATCGGATGAGACGATCTCCCCATCTGTCGCCGATGTTGCAGCCAGCTCAAACTTATGATACCCGGTAGCGGCAGAAAAACTCCGCTCCAGCTCCGAGCCACGCATTGCATCCGCTAACTTGAAGCTATCGGCAACTACACCATCAATGAAGTAATAGAGATATGCAAGATCGCGGATCGAATCGCCAACGACATTCTTATCTGGAATCCGGAAGCGTACAAAAAAAGCGCTTTCCGGCTGCCCCTCTGCACGCGATGTAACAACCTGTGGCACCGCCGGCTTACGCACAGCAAACGGAATAAAACGCACTTCCTGCGCAATACTCGATCGTTCGGAAGCAATAACAGTCACACGATAGGTATACGTCGTCGCAGAAGCAGCACTTGAATCGCGAAACGTACGAGCACTGGACGAAAGGTCGATCGACGCACTGTCGCTCCGCTTGATCCGAAACACATACTCGCCAAGTTGAGCGCCGAACGTAGTTAGCCCCGAATGCGACCACGTCAGCACAGGAAAATGACTTCCACTTTCTTCCTGAACTTCGAGATCTTTCACACCTTCAGGCAGACGCGGGTTCACAATGCCGATATAAATATCCTGATCGTATCCTTCGCGCGAATCCGTCCAGACCGGATACCACATG
>JANWLI010000164.1 GCA_025450975.1 Candidatus Kapaibacterium sp.
CCACGGTCGACGAACATGGCTGGACAGCAGAATTTCGCATCCCGCTCTCGCAGCTTCGCTTCCATGACAAAGAAGAACAGGAATGGGGCATCAACTTCGAGCGATGGGTCGCACGCAAGGGTGAGGCAGCGCTGGCCTCCTATCGTCCGCGCAATAGCAGCGGCTTTGTATCAAGGTTCCTTCCGTTGGAAGGAATTCGCGGCATCAAGCCAACTGCGCGATTCGAAATCCTTCCTTACGTCAGCGCGAAGAATGATTTTCATCCGCGACAGGCAGGCAATCCGTTTCGTGATGGCCATGACTTCACTCCGGGATTCGGCGCCGATCTGAAATTAGGCATCGGCTCCGGCGCAACGCTCGATGCGACGATCAATCCCGATTTCGGTCAGGTCGAAGTCGATCCGGCAGTGATCAACCTCTCCGACTTCGAGACGTTCTTCTCTGAGAAGCGCCCGTTCTTCATCGAAGGCAATCAGATCTTTCGCTTTGGTATCGGCGGCACGCACTCGATGTATAACTATGACTGGAACGACCCTGTCTTCTTTTACTCGCGCCGTATCGGCCGCGCGCCGCAAGGGTTTGTCAATCGTGCAGAACATGTGGAAGTGCCGATCTCTGCGAATATCATTGGTGCTGCAAAGCTGACAGGCGATCTCGGCAACGATGTGAAAGTCGGCGTCGTCTCAGCAGTGACACGGCGTGAGTTTGCGCAACTCGAAACTGGTGGCCTCCAGACCGAACAGGAAATTGAGCCGCTTTCGTATTACAATGTTGCCCGCTTTAAAAAAGAATTTGACAGCGGCTTCTGGAGTCTTGGTGCAATCGTTACTAACGCAACCCGATCGTTCGAAGACGAGGCCCTTCGCTCGCAGCTCAATGCAACAGGCTCGGTCTTCGCACTCGACGGCTGGACCTTCCTCGATAACGATCGTGGCTGGGTCGTCCATGGCTGGACAGGCCTCACGAACCTCACAGGCTCCACTACTGCCATGAGGCGCATTCAGCAAAATTCAAGACATTATTTCCAGCGGCCGGATGCTTCGCATCTTGGTGTCGATACTGGCGCAACCTCGCTCACCGGCACCGGCACGCGGCTGTGGGTCAATAAGCAAAAAGGAAATATCATTTTCAATGCAGGCCTTGGCTATCTCGATCCGAAGTTCGATATGAACGATCTCGGACTCAGTTATAAAGCCGACGCACTCAACGGTCATGTGCTTACCGGCTATAAGTGGACGGAGCCATCAGGTATCATGCAGTATGCCGATATTAAAGCTGCCGCAGCTCGTACCTATGACTTCGAAGGCAACCTCATTCACGAAGGATATGACATTACCGGCTACTTTCAGGAGCGCGGTAGGCATAATGCATATCTCTCGCTCAATTATTTTCCCGAGCAGACGGTAAACACCCTTACGCGTGGAGGTCCGCTCATGCGTATTCCCAGAGCCTGGTACAGTGAACTTGGTTACAACAGCGACGATAGCAAAGCAGTCGGATTTGGCATGGCAAATTCACTCCGGGTTGGCGCTTACGATCTCGTTGGCTATAGCATTAACCCCTACCTTGAGTGGCGCATGACGAATAACATTTTCTTCCGCTGCGCTCCGGGATACTCGCGCTCTCGTCTGGGCGCACAATATGTCGGGCGACTGAGCGACTCTGACGTAACGGCAACGTATGGATCACGTTACATTTTCGCCGAACTCGATCAGCAGACAATATCGGCAAGCATCAGGTTTAACTGGACGTTCACACCACATCTTTCGCTACAGTTATACCTTCAACCATTCATTGCCGCAGGCAACTACTATAACTTCAAGGAGTTTGCACGGCCGAACAGCTTCGATTTCCATTACTACGGACAAAACGGTAGCACGATCGACCTTGAGAACGGGGCCTATACGGTCGATCCCGATGGCGCCGGATCAGAGGCAGCATTCGCAATCCCTGACCCTGATTTCCATTTTACGTCGCTAAAGGGCAATCTCGTCCTCAGGTGGGAGTACCTGCCCGGATCGACGCTGTATTTCGTCTGGTCGCATGACAGGCCCTCAAATGAGCCGTTTTCCGACCTGGATCCGGGAAGAGACCTGGGAGAGCTATTCTACGGCGATGCCGACGATATTTTTCTACTGAAGGCTTCGTACTGGTTTAGCTTATAAGTTTTTGCAGAAATACTTCTTAGCGGAAAATGGTTTAAATATACCCGAATTATCAAATTATGAATTATAAACACTATCCTGTGCGTCCCGGCGCCCTTACGCCTGAATTTGTAAAAGAAGAATACGAAAAGCTCATTTCCCACCTCCCAGAGGCCGAATCCTCCACATCCAGCGACGCCTGGATCGCCCTCTACGAAGACTGGAATGCGCTCAATTCTTTCATCAACAGCGAGACAAGCCGCATTGAGCACGATCTCAATAAGAACATGTCCAACGACGATCTGACCGAGCGCGAGAAATTTCAGCGTGAGAAGGTCCGTCCCGTCGCCGAAGGCTTTAACTCCCAATTGCTCGATGCCTTCCTCGCATCAAAGCATAAAGAAGGTGTTGCCGATAGATTTGGCAAACAACTCCTGCGCGTGACCGAAGTTGCAAAGGAGCCGCTTTCGCCGATCAATATCGATCTGCGCGTTAAGGTTGGCGAGCTGACGACGAAGTACGACAAGATCGTCGCCGACGGCGAAGTCGTCATTGGCGGAGAAACGCTGACACTTTCGCGTGCACGCAATCTGCAAAGTTCAGCAGATCCTGCAGTTCGCAAAGAAGCCTTCGTCGTATACCGCGAGTGGTTGCTTGCGCACCGCGAAGAACTTGGCGGCATTTACGATGCACTAGTCAAACTTCGTGACCAGATGGGCCGCAACCTCGGCTATAAGAATTATATCCCGCTTGGCTACAAAGCAATGTCGCGCACCGACTATAATGTCAAAGAAGTCGAGCAATTCCGCGCGAACGTTCGCAAGTATGCCGTGCCGCTGCAGTCGAAGCTCTTCGAGGCTCGCAGAGAACGTCTGGGCACACCTACACTTCGTCCGTGGGATGTCGCCTACGATCCGGATCTGACCTTGCCGCAGGGCTGTGCGCCGATCAACCAACAGCTTGATAAAACCGAGCGCATGTTCGCAAAACTTTCGCCGACACTCAACGCACACTTCCGTCGCATGCGCGATGAGAATCTCATCGATCTCGAGAACCGCAAGGGCAAGCGCGCCGGCGCCTACTGCACGTCCTTTCCCGATGAAGGCCGCGTTGCCATCCTCTGCAATTCGACGGGCGACAGCGAAGATATTCGCACGCTTACCCATGAGATGGGGCATGCCTTCCAGGGCTGGGAAAGCCAGCGCATCGAATCCGTCGACCTCCAGTGGCCGACGATGGATGCCTGCGAGATCCATTCGATGGGGATGGAATTCCTCTCGATGCGCTACATCGACGAATTTTTCAGCAACGAATTAGCGGCTAAATACAAGCGCGATCGCTGGCGCGACGCGGTTGAAATGGTCTGCTACATTTCGATCGTCGACGAGTTCCAGCATTGGGTCTACGAGAATCCGAATGCATCGCTTAACGAACGCGATGCTGCATGGAGTAAGATCTGGGACGTCTACAAACCAGGTATCGACTTCAGCGGCTGCGAAGAGTATAAGTATGCACGCTGGTACGCGCAGGCACACGTCTTTGGTATGCCGTTCTACTATATCGACTACGCCATCGCCGAAACCGGCGCGATGCAGTTAGGGATGCTGGACATGCTCGATCACGACAAGACGGTCGAGACCTATCTCGAACTCTGTCGTATCGGCGGGACAAAGTCTGTGCTCGACATCTTCAAGACGGTCGGCATGCGTTCGCCATTCGACGAATCGCTGATGCGCGACCTAATGCAGCATGCGGAAAAGCAATTATTTGCATCTGCCGAAGCTGTCGTAGCGTAACACTTCTTACCTGATTCCTGTAAGAGCGCGAGAGAACTATCTCGCGCTTTTGCTTTTTAGAACAGACCTATGAAATTGCTAGCCACCCTTCTGCTGCTCGTACTCAGTACACACACTTTTGCTCAGGAGCCTGTCTCGATCCTGCCATACCTCTCGGTTCGTGGCGCAGGGTCGCCAGCGATCAGCCCCGATGGAAAGTGGATCCTCTATACGTCGAGCGTCAGTGGCACAGCGCAGATATGGCGCCTGCCTGCCAAGGCTACACCTGATGGAGACTGCTATTGGCCGGAACAGCTAACCTTCTTCAGCGAGCCGGTTACGGGGACGCATTACTCGCCCGATGGGAAGTGGATCTGTTTCCGGATGGATGAAGGCGGCAATGAAAAGGGACAGTTGTATATGATGCCTGCAAATGGCGGCCCGATCGACACGATCGCGTACAACCCAAAGGCTATTCATTGGGGCGGCTTCAGCAGATATGGCAAGTATATCTACTACCAGTCAAATGCCCGCGAAGAAAAGTACTTTGATATCTTCCGGATGGATGTCGCAACCCGCAAAGTTGAGCTGCTACATCAACCATCCCGCACCGAAGGGTTTGCCGGTGTTAGTCCCGATAACCGCTGGCTGCTCATCAGCCGGGACTCCGGCAACGCGAACGACTGGCTTTATATTAAAGATCTTACAACGCAAAAACCGACGGAAGAACCACGACTGCTCACGCCCCATACAGCACCGGCCACCTACTCGGGTATGCGAATTTCCCTTGATGGCAAACGTCTCTATTTTTTCACCGACCAGGATCGTGAATTTGCCAACCGGGCGTATATCGATCTTCAGGATCCGAACGCAAAAGTGACATTTCGCGAGAACATCAAATGGGATGTCGATCAGGCGGTGATCTCTGTCAACGAAGAGATCGAAGTCGTTACGCATAACGTCGACGGTATCAGTCAACTGAAGATCTACGATTTCAAGACAGGCAAAGAGCTTCCCGGTCCGAAACTTCCGGAAGGCGGCTTCATCAATAACATCGAGATCTCCGACGATGCCAGCAAGATCGCCTTTAACTATACCAGTCCGACCGTCATCGGCGCGATCTTCGTCTTTGACCGCAAGCGCAATGTTACCGAGCCGATCACAAAGCCGAACTTTGCAGGCCTCGATCCAAAATCGTTTGTTGCAGCTAAGCTGATCCACTATCCTTCGTTCGATGGTCAAAATATCCCGGCATTGTGGTACGAGTCCCCGTATGCAAAGTCAACGAAGATGCCCGCTATCGCTTACATGCATGGTGGCCCCGAAGGCCAGGAGCGCCCGTGGTTCAACTCGTTGGTGCAATACTTCGTACGACGTGGCTATAGTGTATTGATCCCAAACGTCCGCGGTTCAACCGGATATGGGAAGAGCTACGCCTCAGCCGATAACGGTGTCAACCGCATGACAAGTGTACGCGACATGGAGTATGCAAACAAATGGCTTGCGAAGCAGCCAACGGTCGATGCTTCGCGTCTGATCGTCTATGGAGGTTCGTATGGCGGATTTATGTCACTTGCGGCAATGACGATGCAATCCGATATCTGGGCCGCCGGTGTCGACTTGTTCGGGATTGCAAACTTTCATTCGTTCTTAAAGAATACGGGCGCATGGCGCCAGCAAAATCGTATTGCCGAATATGGCGACCCTGTTCGCGACTCTGCATTCCTTGTAAGCATATCGCCGCTGACGCACGTCGATAAGATCTCAAAGCCACTCTTTGTCTTCCAGGGAAAGAACGATCCACGCGTTCCGCATACGGAATCGGAGCAGATCGTCGCAGCCGTCCGCAAAAAGGGCGTGCCGGTCGAATATGTCTTGCTCGAGGACGAAGGTCACGGTATCTCTAAAAGACCTAATCGGATACGGGTATATAACGACCTCGTCAACTTTCTCGATAGGGTCTTAAAATAGTACCCGAAGAAACATTTTATGGCATGTCTTGTATTGTCAGGATATGCTTCGCAATGCGTTACTCCTTGTTGTTCTTGTTTTTGCAGGCTGTGCAGAGTCCGTCGATACGGGCAAGCCGGCAAACAAAGACCTCTTCCCCTTAGCGGTCGGCAATGAGTGGAAGTATGCAAGAGTAAAGTTTGTCAAAGGCTCGCTAGCAGAACGTGACACCGTAACACTTCGCGTAACCTCGCAGATCGACGAAGACGAGTTCATTGTCGCACGTGCCTCGCAGTATGCCGTCGATAGCTTGCATATTCACCGCAAGGATCCGGCGAACTTCGATATCTATAATAGCG
Source organism: Candidatus Kapaibacterium sp. (assembly GCA_025450975.1). Lineage (GTDB taxonomy): Bacteria > Bacteroidota > Ignavibacteria > Palsa-1295 > Palsa-1295 > JANWLI01. The sequence continues at coordinate 6,229 of JANWLI010000164.1, forward strand.
GCTCACTGATCAGCTACGGCACGCCAGATCCGTTTACCGGTCTGCTGATAGCAACGACAGATATCATTCCAAATTTTCGTACATACTCCACCTTGTCCGACACGGCGTATGCTTCCAATACGGCTGTGCGCCTGCGCGAGCATGTTGAATTGATGGACAATGCAGGTGATGTCCTCTTACGGCTTGACTTTGATCATGTCTTTGTCGAAGGGCTTGGGCAGGTCGCCGTTCGGTTTGTCGCCGATATCAACGAATGCCTTCAGTGTTCGCTCATCTCTGAATTTTGGGTCTACGAACTGGTAAGCTACAGCGTGCAGTAAGTTTGCACTTCTATGCGCACGTTCGATCCAGCAGAAATTCCATTCCATGAAACGCATCGGCTCCTTCTTGGCGGCATAGCGCCGCGGCCCGTGGCGTTTGTCGGCTCACTTGACAACGACGGCCGGCCAAATCTCGCACCGTTTAGTTTTTTCAATGCCTTTGGTGCGCATCCCCCTGTCGTCTGCTTTAGTCCTGCCTTTTCCGGTAAAACGGGTGCTCCGAAAGACACACTACTCAATATCCTCGAGACAAAGGAATGTACGATCTCCATTGTCACCTACGACATGGTGCATCAGACAAGCCTTGCCTCAGCGCCGTTCGAACGCGGTGTGGATGAGTTTGTCAAGGCGGGATTCACGAAGTATGCATCGCAGAAGGTGAAGGCGCCTGGTGTAGCAGAGAGTCCGTTTATCATGGAGGCAAAGCTGCTTAAGCATGTCGATTTCGGAGGGCTCCCGGGAGGAGCGAATATGCTGATCTGCGAGATCGTCCTTTTTCATATCAATGACGATGTCTTCGATGAGAAGAACAGCATTGACCCGCATAAGATGGACCAGATCGCCCGTATGGGCGGCGCATGGTACACGCGAGCGGCCCATGGGCTCTTCTCATTGCCGCAGCCAGCTCATGTCATGCCTGGCTTTGATGCGTTGCCTCAGGAAGTGCGCGAGAGCG
>JANWLI010000165.1 GCA_025450975.1 Candidatus Kapaibacterium sp.
GCTGGGTGTGTATCAAAAAGGGAAGTTTACGTATGTGGGGCATGCCGGTACAGGGTTTACCGATAGCTCGCTTGCCGATCTCTATAAAAAAATGATGCCGCTTGTGACGGAGGTCAATCCCTTCGGCGTTAAGGTGCCATCGAACGGACCGGTTACCTGGATCAAGCCAAAGCTTGTGGCGAACGTCAAGTTTACCGAGTGGACTGCCGACGGCGCGATGCGACATCCCGTATTTTTAGGGCTCAGAAAAGATAAGTCTGCAAAAGAAGTCGTAAAAGAGTAATGGCAAAAGCAGTTGCGCGCGATAAGGATCGGGTGATGAAGGTCGGCAAGATCGAACTTGCACTGACGAATCAGGATAAGCTCTATTTCCCGAAGGATAAGATCACGAAAGGCGACGTGATCGACTACTATAATACGATGCATAAGTATATCCTTCCGTACCTGAAGGATCGGCCGCAATCGCTCATGCGCACGCCGAACGGTATTCTCGAAAAGGGATTCTACCATAAAGATATGCGTGGCGCCGTTCCTTCATGGGCGAAGACGATCAAGGTGCCGTCGGATTCGCATGGCGGGCCGATCGAGTATTTGATCTGCAACGATAAGGCGACGCTGCTCTACATGAATAACCTCGGCTGCATCGAGATCAACCCGTGGAATTCGCGCGTACAGAAGTTGCTGTACCCTGATTACTTTGTTATCGATATCGATCCGGCAGATAAGAACACATTCGAGCAGGTGATCGAAGTGGCGAACGTTGTCCATGAAATTCTTGAGAAGGCGAAAGCGCCGTCGTTCTGTAAGACATCAGGAGCAACAGGCCTTCATATATATGTACCGCTTGGGGCGAAGTATAATTACGATCAGGCGAGCCAGTTTGCCAATATCATTGCTGTGCTGACCAATGATATCCTGCCGAAGTTTACCTCCGTTGTCCGTAACCTCCAAAAGCGCGGGCAGAAGATCTATATAGACTTCCTGCAGAATAAGCGTGGGCAGACATTATCGAGCGTGTACAGTTTGCGGCCACGAGAAGGAGCACCTGCTTCGACCCCACTTCTGTGGAAGGAAGTGAAGAAAGGCTTGCATCCGAGCGACTTCACGATCAAGACACTGCCGAAGCGCGTCGAGAAGGTAGGCGACCTGTTCAAGGGAGTCCTCGGGAAGGGCATTGACATCGAAAAATGCCTTGATAACCTCGCAAAGGGCAGCATTTAAACCTTCCGGACCGGGAAATAACTAAGGGTCGGCACCTGACGTACTAATTAGGGGTTTCATTTGTCTCAACAAAGGAAGTATTTTTATGACTATCATTCGCACCCTCTGCCTCCTGATCTTCTGTTTGCTTTGTTGTCAAAGCTTTGCACAGCATCCACTCGATCGGTTCTCCGTAGGAAGTATACCGACGACTATTGGTACTTCAACAGACAAACTGATCAATCCTGTCGATCTCGATTTTTGCAGAATTCCTGGCCGCCAGCACGAACTCTGGGTCCTTAATCAGGAGAGTTCGACAATGGGCAGCATGACGATCTTCTTCCATGCCGGCACCCCAACACAAGTTTCTCAATACCGCAAAGACTCGCACAACGAGCATTTTATGATCAAGCCGTCCGCATTTGCGATGGCAGATAACGGAGATTTTGCGACGACTCAGGAAGTACAAAATTCCGTTGGTAACCAGGTAAGCGACTTCATGGGACCTGCGTTATGGATGAGCGACACGTCGGTCTATGCACGGATCCATCAAAGCAACTGGGATCCGACGAAGCCGCTCGGCAGCCATATCGATATGCTGCATCAAAGTCCGTTCGGCATGGGCATCGCCTATGAACAAGAACGCATCTACTGGGTTTTCGATGGCTATCATGGCAACTTGTGCCGATACGATTTCGCTGAGCCGCATGAGATCGGTGGCGACGATCATTCCGATGGAGCGATCTGGCGCTATCCTGAAGTGGAATTAACGCGTGTGCCGAATCTACCTGCACATATGGTCTATGACCCAGTGACACACTGGCTCTATATTGTCGACAATGCGAATAAGCGTGTGATCCGCGTGAACACGGAAACAGGAATGGAGGCCGGCGAGCTGTTTGCGGCTACCGAACCGCTTGCTCTGTACATGGAAATGAAGAATGTCGTACAGGAAGTGTTTATCGATACCGGCCTCGTCAAGCCATGCGGCATCGATTACTGGAATGGGCGCCTTGTCGTTACTGACAACGCTAACGGAGACATCCGTATCTACGATGCAACCGGCGCAAAAGGTCAGCTGATCACAACGATCAAGACAGGCGCTGCGGGAATTATGGGGGTAAAGATCGGGCCGGATTCGAATATCTGGTACGTTAATCGCACGACAAATCGCGTTTTCAGATTAGAACCCGTTGCCGCTCCTGTTTCGGTCGCGCTGGTTGCTCCGGCGAACAACGCTGCGAACGTCACACGCCCTGTCAATCTTTCCTGGCAGATCCAGAACGGATCGTTCGACTCCGTGCGTGTTCAGGTAACCGAAGGTCTGGCGACGGTGACAGATGTCACTCTGCTTGCAGCTGTCACTCAGCATACGCTCTCCAGTCTTGCTGAAGGCAAGCAGTACAAGTGGAAAGTCGGCGGCATCAACACAGGCGAGCAGATCGTCTGGTCATCGGAGTGGAGCTTTACGACTGAGGTGAAGGCACCGGTTGTTCCGGTTCTCATCTCTCCTGCAGACCTCTCCGTTGGCATTGCAGATACAGTCACCCTTGTATGGAATGCGTCAGAGGGTGCTGAATACTATCAGGTTCAACTCTCGAAGCAGAGTGACTTTTCCTCGCTCGATCTCGACAACGACTCCACGGTTGCGACTTCACAGCTTGTGTCTTCACTTTCTGCCGGAGTAAAATACTACTGGCGTGTTCGTGCATTTAACGAGTTGACCAATAGCAACTGGTCGCAGGCATGGAGTTTCACGACCGGTACTGCTTCTGTCTATGACGAGCAGCATAACGCGACCGTCAGCATCTACCCGAATCCGATGAATGCGACGACGACGATCGTCTATACTGCGCCTGTTGTTGGTGAAGTCCAGTACGAGCTCGTCAATATCCTTGGCGTTACGCTTCGCAGTGGCTCGTTCGGCTCCGTAACACTCGTGCTTGACCGCACCGATCTGCCTGCCGGAAGCTATGTGCTCAAGCTTAGAACCGGGTCGGAATCCCTAACAAGGACGCTCCTCATAACCGAATAAAAAGCAGCAATTTGCATGTAGAAATAGGCCTCGGATCCCGGGGCTTTTTTTTTGATACACTTTCAGTAAATATGTAGTATATTTGGAGTAACGTATTACTAAATGGACCGCTTTTAAGTCAGTCTCTCCGACTTCCCAAACTTAGGAGCAGGCGGTTTGCAAACGCGTTCTTTCATCATCATCATTTCGGGAGGTAGGAAATGCCCCATCGAATCAGTGTACTCGTGCGCTCACTAGGAGTTGCACTGTTCCTGTTTTTTCCGGCATTCGTAGTGGCTCAGCTGAACGTCAGCGTTCAGGTGGTCCCGCCATATTCGCCCGATCTGAGTATCTGGACGTCGAATCCGAACAAGGTACTGATTAGTGTAGTTAATACGACGCAACGCGAGATAGTCTTCCGCCTATCCGGCTCGGCGAAGAATCAGTCAGGGTCGCTTGCAATGGAGACAAAGGACAACATGTCTGTCCAAGCCCTCACCGTCGGACCTCTGCAGACAAAGCAATTTTCTCTCAATGACTTTAAGATCTTCGACGCAAACTTTGTCCGCTTCACCGGGACCGACGCTACGACCATTGGCAGAACAAAGATGCTGCCCGATGGCATCTATACATTATGCGTTAAAGCGCTCGATTACCGGACGCTTGCTCCGCTTTCCCTTGATGCATGTGCAAACTTCTCCGTACTCACTGTCGAGCCGCCACGCATTTTGCAGCCTACCTGCGGCACGACGATCGACGCACACACGCAACAGTCATTCAACATCAGTTGGTCGTTCGAGCCGGGGACGCCGGGATCCTCGCAGTATGCACTACAGATGGTCGAGCTACTTGCCGGACAAAGTGCGAACGATGCGTTTCGGTCATTCCGCAGCAAGGTGTTCTTCGAGCGTACCGGTCTGCGAGGCACATCGTTTCTCTACGGACCTTCTGAGCCGCGACTACGGGCCGGGCAGCGCTATGGCATACGCATGCAGGTCAGTGACTTTTCAAATGCGGCTTCTTTTAAGAACGAAGGATACTCAGCAGCCTGCGAGTTTACCTATGGCAAGCAGATAATTGCTCCACCATCGGATACAACGACTCCCCCGCCGCCGCCACCTCCTCCGCCACCACCACCGCCTCCGCCGGTAGATGAGATCGCGATCAAGGAAGTCATCTCGCTCGAACCGGGGATCGGGTGTATTACGATGTCGCCATCGGAAACAGAGTCGAATGGCAGATACTCGTTCTTTGTCCAGATCGACCCAGAGATTAATCTAGATGCGGTGACAGGTGCAACGATTGAAGTTTTCCGTGCGAAGCCAAGGTCGCCCGGCGCGACTCAGAAAGTAACCGTTCGCGGATGGGATGTGAAAGATAAGGCGTTTGAAAAGACCGTCAAAGGCAATAGCCCGAACGACCTGCGCCTGCTGAAGTCGGCACGCGGTGAGACACAACTCGAGTTACTCTTTGCGTCGGGATTTACGCCGGAGAAAAACAAGGAATACGAATGGCATGCGATCCTGAACTTCGACGGATCGAAGATCCGCAAAGATGGACAAAAGTGTGCTGCCAATGCTGCCTATAGCGAATGGCACACGTTCCCTGACCTCATCATCAAGAAGAAACTTCCAGACACACTCGTCTGCGGCACCTTCACGATCGTTGTCGAAGACTACGATGATAAGTATAAGTCGCTCGATCCGACGAAGCCGAGCGGCACGGGTTGCATCAAGTTCGATTGTAAAAAGAAAAAGCTTCCGCCGTTCAACTGGGGCGATCTTCACCTGAAGCCAAAGTATCTCGATGTGATCGGCGCAAATGCGAAAATATCGGAGCCGTCGAATCAGATCGGCATCTCCGATGCGCTTGCGATTGACCAGACATCATACGCCGGTGGTAAACTTGCCGTCGATCTTCCCATTCGCGAGAATGTAGCCGACGCTATCAAAGATATTGACGCCCTCATCGATTTCCATAAAAAGTATATTCCCGATTGCTTCCGTGTTCGCTTCCGCGATGTGAAGTGGAACGGGCCGCTCGCAAGGAAGGTCGTGCTTGCTGAGGGTTATGCATGGTATCCGGCAGACCCGGCAAGTCCGACGCCTCCGGCAATGTTGGCGCTCGATTCGGGTTTCACACTTGCGATCGATTCGCTCATTCTCACTCCGACTGAAGCTACTGTACAAGGCAAAGTACTGCTTCCGAAGAATGTGATCTCCGCTGATACATGCACGCGTGCTTATGTGTACTTGCCGAAAACAACGATCACGGCATCGTGCGAATTCTACAAGGAAGTGCTCGACTCGAACTACGGCAGATGGTTTGTCGGCAACACCGGCTTCCTCGTCTTCGGTCATGGCTATGTTGTAGACTTCTCATCTTCACAATCGTTTGGCGGTGTTGCTCCGCCGCTTGCTGCGAGCTGGAAGGGCATCGTTCTGCGTAATGGCGAAACGCCGCTCCATCCTGGCGGTGAGATCATCTCCAATCGCGGCTGGGTCAAAGCGCCATATACGTATGCACATGCATTTGTCCGTTCGAACGGTTTCGAAGGAACACTGTCGAAATCGGCGGACCTGTTCATGTTTAAAACGCTGGAGCCCTTTGGGAATCGGGTACGTCTGGGTGTGGGCAAAGTGAGTTTTACAGCAAGTGCTGTCACCGGTGGGTCATTCCTCAATGGATATATCGATCTTCCACAGCTTGCGATCCGTAAGATGAGTGGCGCGCAGATCAGTCTTGCCTACGACACATTGCAGATCCAGAACGACATGGATCTCTGGGGCAGAGTCCGTACGACTTCGAGCCTGACGTGGGGCGAGTTCAACAAGACAACCGGTAATCCGCAGTACTATACGCTTGACGACGACGGCGAGATCAAAGGATACTTCTATCTCGGCGCGCGCATGATGACACCGTTCTATCCTGCCGATAGCGTCTGGCACCAGCCGTCCTTCGCTTCACCAGAGACCCAACTCGAAGCGCAGCGCATTCAGGGCGCAACACTCGTACCGATCACCTCGCGCAAGTTTACGATCTGGACGGTTGATGTCCAGGGAGCGCCGCCGAAGAAATTTGAATTTGAAAAAGCAGTCATCGGCGCAGCATGGGTCAATGTCATGCGTACCGGACCGCATGCTGAGGTCTACATCTTCAAGGATTCGACAAAGCTCGAAGGTAAGAAGCTTGGCGATCCTGATTACGATAAGTATCAGGGTGTTGTGCCGTTCACGATCAACTTTGGTGTGGGCGAGGGTACCATCACCGGCCCGGGTGGCGGAACGCCAACGGCAACAACGCACGTCCCCGACAATAAGAAGCGCAAGGAGTGGGTACGCTTCCAGTTCGTCGAGAGCGCTGTCTGGGATTCCGAGCTCTCGGGAGATATCACCTTCCCGATGCCGATGAACAATCGTATCGCTTTCAAGCGCATGATGTTCACCTCGACTGCCGATTGCGCCGGCGGACAGCTCGATCTTTCGAAACCTGATTCGCTTGCATACTGGGGCGTTGACCTCGTTGCGAAAGACACGGCGAAGAGCGCAGGCGTCGTCTGCGTGCGGCTCGGTGTGATCTACTTAACTGCTGCCGGCTTTGCCGAGCCGAAGCATTATGCGAAGCCGTTCTGGCTGACGTGGGGAGAGATCAAGGCCGACGGTAATTTCGGAAGATTGTTCTTTGATTACAACAGCGTCGGGCAACGCTTCGATGGGTTCGCATTTACGCCCAGCCTTATTAAGCTAAGCGACTACGTAGCTGGCGGAGGTGGTGACTCTGCCTTTGACGGGTCAATGAATATTGGTGCCCTCTACGGCTATCTGCACGCAGCGGGCACCGTGCAATTCCCGTTCTTCGGAGCGAAGTATCTGTCGCTCTCCGATTACCTGATGGAAAACTCAGGGTATCCGTATCAAAACAGGTACGTCCGATTACGACAAGCGGCGCATCTTGACGCCGGACCAAGCGAAACGAACTGGGAGCGATCGTGGGCAGGCAGTGTCGCGAACTTTGTGTTCACGACCATTACCTACGACAGCGCCATGCAGTTCGGCTTCCTCGGCTCGGGTACTGCTGCACTCAGTGCGATCGGCGGTACGATCGATGCGAGAATAACCATTCATCCTGATCGATCGTGTTTCTCGCTGATGTACGAAGGACAACGCGGCATTAATCTCGCAGTCGTCGCGAACTTCTCGATGATGGAGAAGATCTGGGGCTGCGGTTGTATTGTCGACGGCACACTTGAGCGCATCGTCGTTGGCGCGGAGATCTCGACAGGCGGTGGCCTCGGCGCAAGCATTCTCGCACGAGCGGGTAGTCTGCTTGCGATCAAGATGAGCTTTACGCCGTCGCAGATGCGTGTGAATCTGCATGGCAGCATGTACGTCGTGATCGCCTCTGCGGTGAATGCCGATGTGCTGGGCTTTGCAGAGTTCGTCGCCGACTGGAGCGCAGGCTACGTCGAAGGATATCTTCGCGGTGAGCTGACGCTCTCCGGACCGATCTTCACCGGCGGAATCAATGCATCCGGTGAATTGCAATGGCATTTCGGTCTCGACTATAATGGCATTCAGGGTCGCGTTGCTATCGGTATCTACGGACCGGTATCGTTAGGAATGGAGGCCGGCATCTTCCTGGGTGTGAACTTCCCGAAATCAAAGATCTGGGTGACCGATGGCATCAGCGGAAGGTTTGCATTCAATAAAGGTGCATTGCCTTCGAATGTAACGGGCACGTATGCTTTCATCTCGATCTCGCAGTCGGTAAATCTCTACATCGTCTCCGGTGGCTATCAGGTATTTGTTGGCGTTGGCGCCTTTATGGGATACGGGCCGGAGTGGCCCGGCAGCCTTGGCTTCGGCGTCATCGGCAATGTTGGCGTCCGGATCTGGGGAGAGATCCTCGGCGGACTTGTGAGCGCATCAGCGTGGGGACAGTTGCAGATGGTGCTTGGCGTGCCGCCTGCTTTCGAAGGAGCGATCGGGCTCGAGGCCTGTGTGCTTTGGGTCTTCTGCGGATCGGTGAGCGTCCATTGCGGCTACAACGCATCGGACGGATTTTACTTGTACTAACCCCATGGCGAAGCAACTATGAAAAAGCTACTTATACTTTTCATCCTCCTGCTCTTAGCAGGCCGCAGCCTCGCCATCGAGTTGTCTGCATTTACCAAACCCGGCGCTCCGCCGAGAGTCTTTCTGACATGGACACAGGACACGGTCGCAGGACCCGTGCTACGATATAATATTTATCGCAAGCTTGCTGCCGATCCGTCGTTTCCGGCGACACCACTCAATGCATCGCCGATTGCGCCGATCACGAACTGCGTGGCATTCCAAGTCGTCATGCCGGTTACGAGTGCCGAATGGATAGAACTATCCCATGCATTCGCGGACTCTGTGACAAATGTGCCGCTTGCAGATGTCTGCACGATCGCAAATTTTGTCAAGCTCACACCGGAATGGTGGCGGCTGATGAGTTTCGTTCGCGCGAGTGCGAATACTGCGATCGTCAGCGGTTACGGGTATAATGACAACACTGTCGTTAACGGCACGGCATATGTCTATCGTGTTCGTCGCGTCTTGCCCGATGGCACTGAGATGCCTGCTACTACTGGCGACGAAACCTCGATCACTGCCGGGACACCGGGCGCGATACCGGCGCCAGCGAATGTCCGTCTCGTAGTTGGCGATGCGAAGATCCAGGTATTGTGGAATACGCCGACGAATGCGCGGTATCGCAGCTTCAATGTTCATCGCTCGCACGGCATGGTACCGTTCCGACGCGTTAACGATCCCGATATCAGCACGGATGTCTACTTCGATATGGATTCGAATGTCGTTGCTCCGGCACCGGCGAATAGTTTTACCGATTACCAGCGATGGGATTCGTCCGGCAATCCGCAGGCACGTTCGATCATGGGCATACCCGGCTCGTTCAGCGGACCTGCAAACGGGACGATGTACAATTACAAAGTACAACTCAAAGATATTCTTGGCAATGTCGGTCCGTTCTCGGCAGTGGCAAGCGGCACTCCGGTTGACGTGACGCCTCCTGCAACGCCTATCGATATTTTCGTGCTTGCCAATGAGGCGACCTCGACAATGGAGATCCGCTGGCCGAAAGTACTGAAAGATGTCGAAGGACATAAGGACTCGATCACGAGCTATCGTGTGTACCGCTACGCCAAAGGCGAAAGTCCGAACGATCCAAATACGTTCTTAGCACCGAACGTGGCGCAGCTTACTGATACCTCGTGGACATTGAAGAAGATCGACAACGGCTCGCTGCGCAATCCGTGTAAAGATTCAGTGCTGTGGTATCGCGTCGAAGCATGGGATCTTGCAGGCAATAAATCGCAGCGCTCGGTCTCTGTCTCCGCTACGTTGCGCGATACGACGAAGCCGGCATCGCCGAAGAATGTGTCGGCTGAGGGACATACCGACCACATTCGTGTAAAGTGGAAACCCAATGGTGATTGTAATATCGATCGCTACCTGATCTACCGGGCACTCTGCGATTATGGCGATTGGATTCCCTGTCCGGATACCACGCGGAAGATCGATCCGAAAACGGGAGCTGCCACCGGTACCACGACGCACAATCCGAATACTGCTGTTCCTTCAACGAACACGCAGGGCTTCGATCCGAAAAATCCGAAGAAGCCGGGCGAGTGCGGGGGGCCGTTCGAACTCATCGGCACGCTCACGCATCAGGATGCACTTGCCCGTGTGGCTGCTGGCCTTACGTATTGGGACGACTACACGCTACCCGATGCTTCACCGATCTGCTATGCGTATTTAGTGAAGGCGCAGGACATGTCGCAGAATATTTCGGGTACACTGCCGATCCCGACCGAACCGCCGGAGATCATCGTCTGCCAGCGCCTGCGCGATAAGTCGCCGCCGGAGCCGGCGATCATTGCCGGACTCTTCGCACGCGACTCTGCGATTCGCGTCGACATCATCGGCCCGCCGGTGCAGGACATTGCTGCCTATCATATCTACCGCGCTGACACAGTAACGGGCCCGTTCACATGGGTGGGCGGATTCCGCGTACAGCCGCCACCGCTTGTTGGCTACGAGCTGACGTCACCGTATACGCCGCCGGCCGTTGTCGGCTGCGATTCGATCCCGCTCGTATCGAATGCGTATATGAGTGCTGCGACGTTCGTCGATAAGAAGGTCGATCGTCATCGGATCTATTGGTACAAGGCACTTGGTGTCGATCAGAACGGCAACGAAACGCCGATCGATTCTGCGATGAGCCTGACGACGTTCACGTTCGCGTCGAACCGTCCGACCGCCCCGAGCATCTCGACGATCAATGCCGTCGAAGGCCCGTGCGCGCTGACGGTGAATTGGACGCCATCATACGATGCCGATAATATGCTTGGCTTCGTCGTCTTTCGGGCTACGCATGTCGACGGGCCGTATGTACAGCTCGAGAATGTCGTTAGCGACAATACATTCGCAGACAACTCCGTTGCACGCGGCACGCAGTACTGGTATCGCGTCGGCATGCTGATGAAAGACGGGCTGATGACGCGACTTTCGGTACCGAAGAATGCAACCCACCCGTGAGAAAATTAAAAATGAAAAAGTAAAAAGTAAAAAGGGAGATTCACCATGCGAAAAATTATAGTCATATTCGTCTTATTTTTTAATTTTCAATTTTTAATTTTTAATTCTTCCGCGCAGGATCCGCGGGTGGATTATGGGTGGGCGTTTACCAATTATACGACGCCGGTTTTATTCTGGGATATTTATGCGAATTCGTTTTTCGCAATTCCGCCGACGGATTCGAGTGGCCTGACTGCGCCATTCGATCTCCTCTTCTACAACCTCGGCTTCAAGACCGTACTCGCCGCTAATGGCAACTGCTTTGGCCTTGCGCTGCAAGGGATCGTCATGAATAAAGATGGCGGCAACCTCGGCTATTGCTGTCCGGTGAATTTCTATGGTGGTTCGGGGACGACAGGCCCGAGCGACTCGAAACTTGCGCGCGTCGTCAATATTATGCACGGACGCCAGATGACTACCTCCGCGCTCCAGTCGTTCTTCGATCAGTTTCTCGACGGTCATTCCAATATGGCCTCGTATGGTGTCTCCTACATTAAGACACTTCTTGCACAGGAAGGACCGTGTATTGTCAGCATCACGAAATCGCTTTCGCCATCGGATGGCGGGCATTCGATGACTGCCTATAAAGTTGACGGGCCGGCCGGCAGCGAGAAGATCTGGGTGCTCGATCCGAATCGCATCTGGGCAGACTCGATCACGAACGGACAGCGCAATTGGTATACGTCGAACAGCAACTTCATCCAGATCTCGGGTGGAGGCGGTAATAAGTGGAGTTTCGATATGGCAGATACTGTCCTCGGCTTCGGCTCCTGGACCAATCTCGATGGCGAGGGACATTTGACCGGCTTAAGCGCTATGGCACAGAGTGTGCCGGGCCGTGTGCCGACGTCGTTCGGCTTGGCAGTTGGCGACTTGCTGGAAAAAGTGTTCATGTCCAATAGCGACGGCGGAGAAGGCGGCACGATCGTCCAGGTCAAGAATGCGGAAGGCAAACGTCTCTTTATAGACGAAGCGACGAAAGAGGTCGACTGGGATCGTGCAACGGGAATGCGCACGATGATGCCGTTCTTCCCATCGAATGGCGACGGCAAGAAGATACCGTTCGAAATCTACTATAATATGCAGGGATCGCTGCGCGACGCAGAGATCACGTTTACGACAGGATCGAAAGGAATCACACTTGCTGTCGGCGATAATCCGGGATTTATCACGTTCAAGACCGAAGAGGCAAATGCTCGTGTAACGCTTGAGGTGCATGGAATCGGCACAAACTCGCCTTCTGTAAACGTAAAAGAAGTTTCTAAGCCGCTTACATGCGATGTAGAACTCATTGTGGCAATGCCACGCCCGACTGGCACGAACCGTGTCTTCAGCATGAACGACTTGCAACTCCGGCCTAACGATCCTACATCGATCAGTGTCGAGCACGCAAACTATGCCACACTCAGCGGCCGCTCAAACGATGCAGTGTACCTGGGGATCCGGCAGGAGTCCCTCAGTGCCGAGCACAACTTTGTCTCGTTGCCGATCCCTGTTATTCCGCATGATGCCGTGAAGGTCGATATGCGCCAGTGGGTGCAAAAGAAGCTGGTAACAGGCAAATTCTGAGGGAGCGCAAGCGACCGAAGAATCCCTTGAGGATCATATAGAAGCCGACTACAAGACATCAAGGGATTCTTCGGTCGGTCGCTATCGCGACCTCCCTCAGAATGGTCTCAGCCCCCTGTAACTCACCTCCAAAATCTGTGTTCTAAAACCTGAGAGTTTTTTTCAATCATTCACCGCACCCTATGAATAGACGCCAATTTTTGGGGTCAGCCTTGCCCGTACCGCAGGCTAACCCGCTATCACACAGACAGCGCCCCCAGGCAACCGGAGGCTTAGAACAGTATTCAGGACCGTGGACGTACGCCGAAGCAGCGCATCTTGTGCGCCGCACGATGTACGGCTCACGCAAAAGCGACGTCATGGCCCTTCTCGGCATGTGGGCCGATACGGCCGTCGACAATCTGCTTGCTCCGCCACCGGCGCCAAATCCGCCGGCACCCATCAACTATGCTGGCACCGACATGGGAGGAAACTGGGTCAACACTGCTTATGCAGGGAATCTGGATAATCAGCGAACTACCTTCCTGCAGACCTGGGCCTACGAGACGATGATCGAACAGTCGCTCTCGATCCATGAGAAGATGACGGCATTCTGGGCAAACCACTTTTCGACGAGTCACTTCACCGTACTCGATGCACGCTATATGTACAAGCAGCGCGCAATGCTGCGTACCAACGCCCTTGGCAGCTTCCGCCGCCTCGTCGACGAGATCACGTTCGATCCGGCAATGATGCGGTATCTCAATAATAATCTCAACACCGCTACGAGTGTCAACGAGAATTACGGACGTGAGCTCCAGGAGCTGTTCTCGATCGGTAAAGGACCGGAGATCGCACCCGGCAACTATACGAATTATACGGAAGACGATGTGAAGGCTGCAGCCCGAGTGCTTACCGGCTGGAAGGACGATCAGCCAACGATGACGACGGTATTCGTCTCGAATGCGCATGATACATCGAACAAGCAATTTTCATCAGCCTATGGCAATACGGTGATCACGGGCCGTAGCGGCGAGATCGGTGCACGGCAGGAAGTCGACGATCTGCTGAACATGATCCTCGATCAGCCTGCAACGGCGAAGTATATCGTTTCGAAGATCTACCGCTGGTTCGTCTCGACGCATATCGATGCCTGGACCGAAACGAACATCATCGAGCCGCTTGCTGCCGATTTCCGTAATGGCAATTACGAGATCACGCCGGTGCTCTCACGATTACTCAAGAGCGCACATTTTTACGACATGGCGCATCGCGGTGCAATGATCAAGAGCACCTTCGACCTTTGCATCGGGACGCTACGAGGCGTACCTATACAATCATTTTTAACGACCATGGGTAAGGACGAGTTGGCTGAGCCCGATACGTTCTTACCGGAGACGACCAATACGCGTCATTGGGCGCTTCGCAGATTCCGCACTGTCCTCGGCACGATGCAGCAGGACATGATGAATCCGCCGAACGTAGCCGGATGGCCTGCATACTACCAGGAGCCGCTTCTCGATCAGCTCTGGGTTAACGCAGATACATTGCAGAAGCGTATCAAGTATCTCGACGATCTGGCGATCACAAAGTATCGCTTCGACGAAGAGTATGGGTACTTCCTTGTCGATGTGATCGAACTTGCGAAGCTGACGTCCGACCCGGCTTCGTCGCAGACGATCGTCAATGAGTGGGCTAATATCCTCTTCGCCAATCCGCTCATTGATGCACAAAAGACCGAGGCTGCAAATGCCTTTGCCGCGGGTGCTTCCTGGGCTGCAGACTGGAATGCGCACATTGCCGATCCTGCCAATGAAGCGAAACTCGCAGTTGTCGAGACAAAACTTCGCGCGCTTATCCGTCACTATTTCGGCCTTGCCGAATATCAATTAATGTAAGAGGAGGAACACTAGCAATGAAACGTAGAAATTTCTTAAAATCCACTGCAGCGCTCCTTCCTTTTGCAATAGGAGGCTTTCCGATCCGTGTCTTCGGCCGCAATCCGATGTTCGAATCGCTTGCGCCGCTTGCCGATTGTCCGGACCGCGTGCTCGTACTCATTCAACTTGCCGGTGGCAATGACGGACTCAACACCGTCATCCCGCTCGACCAGTACAGCAATTACCAGAAAGCCCGTACGGCGATCGCCGTGCCGCAGGCACAGGTACTCAAGCTGACGAATGAGACCGGCTTACATCCGAAGCTGGCACAGGTGAAGAATCTTTATACAGCCGGCAAGATCGCCGTGCTGCAAAGTGTCGGTTACGATACACCAAACTTCTCGCATTTCCGCTCAACCGATATCTGGCTGACGGGATCGGATTACGATCAGTATATCAGCACCGGTTGGATGGGACGTTACCTGCAGGGTGAATTCCCCGGCTTCCCGGTCGGCTTTCCGAATGCGACGATGCCGCATCCGCTGGCGATTCAGGTAGGCTCGATCATCTCGCCTGCACTCGAAAGCGCTACGGCGAATATGGGCATGGCCTTCTCGAATCCGCTGACATATTACAACATCGTCAAGGATGGAACAGGCAATCCACCCGCTAATGCAGCAGGTGCCTATACCGATTATGTTCGCGATGTTGGCGTGCAGATCGAGAATTTTGCGACGCCGGTGAAAAACGCGGCAGCATCAGTGTCGATCAAGTCGGGTAAGTGGCCGGCGATAAACCAGAATGTACTCGCCGATCAGATGAAGATCGTCGCTCAGCTCATTGCAGGCGGCTTGAAGACGCGTGTCTATATCGTAACGCTCGGGGGCTTCGATACGCACACAAACCAGAACACTGACGCTACGGGCACGAGTAAGAACTACTCGCATCCGCAGTTGCTTGGCTTCCTCAATACTGCCATCGATGCATTCCAGGATGAATTGAAGCTGCAGAACAAAGAGGACAATGTCATTGGCATGACGTTCTCCGAGTTCGGCCGCAGAATTTATGCGAACTCTGGTACGGACCATGGCGCATCTGCTCCACTCGTCGTCTTTGGTACGAACGTGAATGCAGGTGTCTTCGGACCGAATCCGGTGATCCCATCGAATGTAACGGTCAACGACAATGTGCCGATGCATTACGACTTCCGCTCGGTCTACGCTTCACTGCTTAAAGACTGGTTCTGCGCCGACGAGCAGAAGATCCGCGACGTCCTCTTCAAGGACTTCCAGATCATTCCGTTCATCAAGGGCTCGACGGCTGCTGTCGAACCGACACCGACTGAGCGCGGACAAGTTGCGATCGAAAGCGTCTATCCGAATCCGTTTGTCACCGGCACTACGGTAAACGTGCGGACGATGCCGGGCGCTTCGTCGACACTGTCGCTCTTCGACTTCCTTGGCAAAGAGGTACGTACGTCTCCTATCACCGGTACGTGGAATGATGTGCGTTCGATTAGCTTCGATGTTGAGGGATTGCCGTCGGGTAATTACTACCTGCGTCTTGCCTCGGGTAATCTCGTTGCTACGAAGGCAGTCAGTATCGTTCGTTAGAGTTATTCAACTTTAATGGCGCGGCACCTGGTCATCGGGTGCCGCGCTTTTTTATGCGTGGCAGGCGCTCGCGGTCGGGGCGTAAGGTCATCGCAAAGTAGAACGCTGCTCCGGCGAGACTCAGGTCCTTGAGAAGATTTGCCATCGACACTGTTGCCAACTCGTTGTCGCCCAGATTGGGCATATGCACAAGCGAGAGCGTCACCAAGAGCACAATGCCAAGCATCATGCACGCCAGTTTCGTCTTCTTGAGGACGAGGATACTTGTGGAGGCAAAGGCATAGGCGATAGCAACGATATACACCCAGATCTCGCCACCGGGAATCCACGCAGGCATCGCCTCAGCGACTTCGGCCGGGCTACGGAAATAGAAGATACTGAAGATCATAAAGGGAAGGGCGTAGAGAAATCGGCCGAGTAGGTTCATAGTTGATCTAAACAGAATGGAGTGATAACTCCTTCGGGAAGGTTTTCTCTCCCGTGACCCGCGACGCGCTTTCCATACGCATCAAGGAGCTTGCACTCGAGGCCGGATTTACCAAAGCCGGCATTACGAGCGCGGAGCCGTTCACGGATGCTGCCTCGCGGCTCGACGAGTGGGTTAAGCGAGGTATGCACGGCCTCATGGGCTATATGGAACGGGCCCACGACAAGCGCCGCGATGTCAGTGAGATCATGCCGGAAGCGAAGAGCATTCTCTCTCTTGCACTGAACTACTACCATCCCACACCCACGCCGGAGATTAAGATCAGCCGCTACGCATGGGGCGACGATTACCATGAAATCGTCACGGAAAAACTGCAGGCTTTGCAGGCGTCGATCAAAGCGCTCGTCCCGGAGGCTGAGGGAAGGTACTATGTCGATACGGGTCCGCTGATGGAGAAGGCGATCGCCGAGCGTGCGGGCGTTGGCTGGATCGGCAAGCATACGAATGTGATCACGCGCGAAGTCGGCTCGTGGGTATTCCTGGCGGAGATCATCCTGAATCTCGATCTTATTCCCGATGCGCCTGCCGAAGATCTCTGCGGTACGTGCAATAAATGTATCGAAGCATGCCCGACGGATGCGATCGTAGCGCCGTATCAGGTCGATGCGACGAAGTGTATTTCGTACCTGACGATCGAGCTAAAAGCGCCGCAAGAGATTCCCGAAGAGCATGCTCAAAAGATGGAAGGATGGCTCTACGGATGCGATATATGCCAGGATGTGTGTCCGTGGAACCGATTCGAAGCACCGACACCTATACAAGCCTTCGCTCCGCGAACGGAGTTGTTACAACTCACCGCTCGTTCTATAGAAGATATGGAGCAGGAGGAATTCTCCACGCTCATGCGCCGCTCCCCGATCAAGCGCACCAAGCTTGCCGGATTGAAGCGCAATGTGAAAGCATTACAGCGTCGATAGTCATCTCTCAGAGATCAATGGAAAAAGTTATCATCATCGGCTCCGGCCCCGCGGGACTTACTGCAGCATTATACACGGCACGCGCCAACCTGAAGCCGCTCGTCTTCGAAGGCGATCAGCCGGGCGGCCAGCTCATGATCACGACCGAAGTCGAGAACTACCCCGGCTTCGAACACGGCATCATGGGACCGGAGATGATGGACGTCTTCCGCAAACAAGCCCAGCGTTTCGGCGCCGATTGCCGCTTCGAGACCGTGACTGACGTTGACTTTTCCAAGCGTCCATTCAAGGTCGTTGTTGCCGATAAAACTTATGAAGCCGAGAGCGTGATCATTGCAACAGGTGCAAAAGCAAAATTGCTTGGCCTTGCATCAGAGATGAATTTCATGGGCTTTGGCGTCTCGGCTTGCGCAACATGCGACGGCTTTTTCTTCCGCAATCAGGATGTGCTCGTCGTTGGCGGCGGCGATACGGCAATGGAAGAAGCAAACTATCTCACCCGTTTCTGCAAGAGCGTAACCGTCGTCCACCGTAGAGAAGAATTTCGCGCTTCGAAGATCATGCATGATCGCGCATTGCAGAATCCGAAGATCAAGTGGCTTCTTAACACAGAAGTACTCGAAGTGCTCGGTGAAACCGATGCGCAGGGCCGCCGAACGGTTACCGGCGCGAAGCTGCAGAACACCGTCACCAGCCAGATCAGCGAAATGCCGACGAACGGTGTGTTCATTGCCATCGGTCATCAGCCGAATACGCACCTTTTCAAGGGGATGATCACGATGAATGATGTCGGCTACATCGAAACGGTCGGCAAATCAAGCTACACGAATGTCCCAGGCGTCTTTGCCTGCGGCGATTGCCAGGATCATGTGTACCGCCAGGCTGTGACTGCGGCGGGATCGGGCTGCACGGCAGCTATTGATGCTGAGCGGTTTATTGAAGCGCATCCGCTAAAATAAATAGGTCGTATAGGTCCTATAAGTCCTATGGGACTTAAAACTGCAACAAGACTTGAAGCTATGCGTTTAATTACACATGGCGGATTTACGCAAAAAACTTACCGAGAATGTCGACGGCCTCTTCTTTGTCGACTCGACCTGTATCGACTGCGATACCTGTCGCCAGCTTGCTCCTGAAGTTTTCACCGATATCGGCAACTACGCCGCCGTTGTGAAACAGCCTGAGACTGACGACGAACTTCGTTCTGCTTTACGAGCCTTAGTCGCCTGCCCAACCGGATCGATCGGCACGATAGAAAAAGTAGACATCAAGAGTGCGATCGCTGAATTCCCGATCGAGATCGAGCCCGGTATTTTCTATAACGGCTTTGTTTCTCCCGATTCCTACGGCGCTTCGAGTTACTTCCTTCGTCATCCCGATGGCAACTGGATGATCGATGCGCCGAAGTGGATGCCGCAGCTGCGCGACCGCTTCCGCGAAATGGGAGGCCTGCGCTACATCTTTCTCACGCACCGTGACGATGTTGCCGATGCAGAGCGGTATGCGGCTGAGTTTGGTGCTGAGCGTATCATCCACAAGCTTGAGCTATCCGCTCAACCCGATGCTGAAAAGATCATCGACGGATTCGAGCCAATATCGTTTGCGCCGGATTTCCAGATCATCCCTGTTCCCGGCCACACCAAAGGCAGCATGGTATTGCTCTACAAGAACGAAGTCCTGTTTTCCGGCGATCACATGTGGTGGAGCCGTAACCGCAACGGACTCTCCGCATCGCGAAGTGTTGCCTGGTACTCGTGGAAAGAGCAAGTGAAAAGTGTGAAGCTGCTGGAGCAGTATCCATTCCGTGCGATCTATCCGGGACACGGAGAGCGGAAAGCGCTGACAACGGAAACTATGTCAACTGAGCTCAGAAAATTAATACAGGTCATTAGTCGCTAATAGTTTTGGAAATTCCAGCTCACACCTACCATCACTCCCAGGCTTAGGTATGCGAGTTCGTCGTCGTTGTACTTGTGGATGAGCATGGGAGATATTTCTCCATTGATAGA
Organism: Candidatus Kapaibacterium sp.; assembly: GCA_025450975.1. GTDB lineage: Bacteria > Bacteroidota > Ignavibacteria > Palsa-1295 > Palsa-1295 > JANWLI01. The sequence goes on from JANWLI010000165.1 coordinate 19,291, forward strand.
AAAGTTTTCTGTGAGTTTGCCGACTAAACCAAAATTGGAGATAAGTCCGTAGCCCCAATTATCGGCAGAGAAGCTGTTGACCATTATGCCCGGCCCTCCGGCCAGGTAGGGGCGAAAGATCGAAAGCTTTGGCAGCCATACCGCAACCTGAAGAGCAGCGCCGCTGGCTTTAACGTCATCCTGATTAAAGAGCAAATTCCATGTCGGGATCAGGCCAACGACAGTAGGTGCATCCGGATCGTTGAAGTTGATGATCCCGCTGGCGAGGAATCCACCATTATAATAGCCTTCTCGGACGAGTGAAGACGAGGTCCATCCTTTCATGGTCATCGAGAACCGGTCACTGAATGCGTAACGTATCTGTAGATCGCTCCCATCTTTAGCATTCGAGCCATGAACATCATTGAGAGCACCATACCCAAAGGTGATCTGCCCCTCATTTTTTGCCAGAGGCTGCTCGGGCAGGTGGAGCGATGGACTATAGACCGTTCCGCAGCTAGTAATACAGACCGCTATGGCAGCAAAGAGAAGAAGCTTATACATATTCGCCTCCGGGATGATAAAAACTAACGGCTCTGCTTTATGGAAAGAATCCACGAAATGTTAC
>JANWLI010000166.1 GCA_025450975.1 Candidatus Kapaibacterium sp.
CATCGATGGCGATCTCCGGCTCGAGCATGTCGCGTGTGATCACGCCCGTCGCATACGTATTGATCGCCGACCGGAATTCCGGTACCTTCTCAATATTGACCGACACGCCGGCAGCATACTTATGCCCGCCAAACGTGATGAGCATATGCTCGCATGATTTGAGTGCAGAGTGAATATCAAATCCGGCGATCGAACGCGCACTTCCCTTCGCAATGCCGTCGATCGTTGTCATCAGCACAACAGGCAAATGATAGCGCTCGACAAGCCGCGACGCGACAATACCGATCACCCCTGCATGCCAGGTGCCATTATGCAAAACGATGACACGATCGCGCTCCCGATCAAGCATTGTATCGACAAGCACGCATGCTTCGAGGAAGGCTTCTTCATCGATGCGACGGCGATTAACGTTTTCTTCTTCGAGTACTAAAGCTACTGTCTGTGAGTCGACGACAGTCTGAGCCATCAGGAGATCGACAGAGCGTCCGCCGTCGCCAAGTCTTCCGGCAGCATTGATACGCGGAGCAAGGCCGAACACGATCTGCGTCGTCCCAAGCTTGCCGGTCTTCATCCCCGCACCTTCGATCAGGGCTTTAATGCCGGGACGCGGACGGTTATTGATGTGGAGCAGTCCGTAGTAAACTAAGATGCGGTTCTCGCCAAGCAGCGACACAATATCTGCAGAGCTTGCAAGCGCGACGAAGTCGAGATACTCGTAGGCCTCCTGCAATTTTCCTACTGCCGCAGCGATCGACTGCACGAGCTTGAACGCTACGCCGCAGCCACAGAGCTGTTTGTTGGGATACTTACAGCCTGGCTTGAGCGGATTTAAGATCGCATTTGCATTCGGGAGTACCGGACCGGGCTCGTGATGATCGCAGATGACAACGTCGACATCCTTATCGCGCGCATACTGCACGGCATCGACTGCCGTGATACCGCAATCGATCGAGATCAGCAGTTTCGGCTTTTGCTCCGAACCCAGCAGACGATCGATACTATTAGTCGTCAGGCCGTAGCCTTCGGTAAATCTATCGGGGATGTGATACGCGACATTTGCACCAAGCGAGCGGAGGAATAAGGTCATCATCGCAGTACTTGTCGTACCATCGACATCGTAGTCGCCATATACGGCGATACGTTCGCCGCTTTGAACGGCCTCGATGACACGACGAGTAGCTTCTGGCATGCCGTCCATCAACTCAGGCGCATGCAGCGCATCAAGCGATGGGCGGAAGAAGTCGCGCGCTTCCTCAAAGGTGCGGATGCCGCGACGAACGAGAATGGATGCTATACTTTCCGGTACATTGATTGCCTGTGCTAACTCGCGTGTACAGTTAATATCCTCCGGACCCGGGGCCGGAAGACGCCAACGATAACGCACCAAAATAAACCTTTCATCTTTCTATTAACTGCTACGAATTTACGCAGAATTTATATGGACTCGGATTTTACGACACTACCTATATATCGCAAACGGCAAAAACCTCGTTTTTACGTAAATTTCGCCCAATTATTTTCAAACGCGAAGGTACATTTTTTAGAAAATTTTATTACATTTGTACCTAAGCAGCAGGTGATCCTGCTGCTAGTTAGAATGCCTTATTCAATGATGAGGGGAAATATGTATGGCTTTAATTTCCCCCATTTCGTTGAAACATACGGCAGAAACCTGCCCCGAAAAGGGACAGGTTTTTTATGAGCCTTACAGTACCTATGGGTTATAGTCTATCGAGCCACTCTTGCAGGAGTAACCGCGCAGCCTCTTCATCTCTGCGATACTTTTCATGCAACTGCGTGCGCTTCAAACCTTGCGCGCGGATGTTCGTCTCTGCCATGATCGAGGTCAGGCGCTCGTCGTAGAAGTGGAATTCCAGGCCGCGTGTTTCGAGCGCGGTGCGAAGCTTTTCGCCGAAGAGACGGACTGCCGTCGTCCACTGGCTATCGCCGCCGGAGAGATTTGTCGGCAGGCCGAGGATCACCGTGCCGATATTCTTTTCGGAGATGAGATAGAGAATGTCGTTGAGCGACGACTTCCTGTTTTCGATATGGCCGATCGGCGTAGCAAGAATCCGGAGTTCGTCGCTAAGTGCAAGACCGATACGCTTAGTGCCATAGTCGATGGCGAGGACGCGGTTATTCTTCATAGCGAACGGCGCTCGCAACGCCACGCACACGCCGCAATTTCTCGAGCAAGCGTGTAAGGTGAATCGTGTTCTTGACGTAGACGGTCATCTTGCCGTCAAACATCTTATCTTTTGAGTCGATACTGAAGCTCCGGATATTCGTATTGTTATAACTCGAGATCACATGTGTCAGATCGCTGATCATGCCCGGCCGGTCCTCGCCGAAGATCTGAATGCCGACCAGGTAATCTGCTCCCTCTTCGCTTGACGGCCACTCGACATCGATCAGTCGCTCGGTGCGGTTCGTCGACTGCATCTTCTTGATGTTCGAGCACTGCCGGCGATGGATCTTCACGCCTTCGCCGATCGTCACAATGCCAACGACATCGTCACCCGGCACCGGATTACAACACTTCGCATAACTATAGAGAAGATTATCCCGCCGCCCCTGAATAAGAATACCGGTCTGCGAACGCGACTTATGAAGGTATGGCGCCTCGTGGGGCGTCTCCTCTTCGACTGTCGCTTCCTTCTTTTCTGCTCCGGGACGGATCCACTCTTTCAGTCGCTGAACCAGCTCGTCGATATCGGCCCGCTGCTCGGCGATCGAGTAGAAGAACTTCCCGGCATTGCCGAACGGTGTCTGTGCAATGAACCGGCTGAGCGTATCCTCATTGATGTGGATCTTCGCCTTCGTGATCTTCTTCGTGAACAGCTCCCTGCCTTCGGCGATCTTCGAGCGCTGCTCCTCATTAAGAAACTTTCGGATGTGCGACCGGGCCTTGTGGGTAACGACGAATTGCTCCCAGTCCGGGTTCGGCATCTGGTTCTTCGACGTGATGATCTCGACCTGCGAACCCGAGGTCAGCTTCGTATGGAGCGGGACGATCTTCCCGTTAAGTTTTGCGCCGATCGTACGCAGCCCAACCTGCGAATGGATGTCAAATGCAAAGTCTACAACTGTGGCGCCCTTGGGGAGAATACGGAGGTCTCCCTTTGGGGTAAACACATATATTTCATCCTGATAGAGATTTAACTTAAAGCTCTCCATGAGAGCCTTGGGCGCATCTTCTCCATGCTGATCGAACACTTCTCGAACCCAGTTCACCCACTCCTGGATCTCGGGGTCCGTCTTGGCAGAATGCTCCTTATACATCCAGTGCGCAGCCAGACCTTTCTCGGCGATCTCGTGCATGCGCTTCGTACGGATCTGGACCTCGATCATCCTGCCCTTAGGCCCGATCACCGTCGTATGGATCGACTGATATCCGTTCTTCTTAGGGACGGAGATATAGTTCTTGAAGCGCTCCGGTACGGGAGTATAGATCGAGGAAACGACGCCATAGACCGAGAAGCAGTCGTTGTCGTTCTTCGTATCGAGAATGATCCGGACCGCGAACAGGTCATACAGCTCGCTGACCGACCGCGCCCCCTGGCGGAGCATCTTCGTATAGATCGAGAAGATGTGCTTCGGCCGCCCGACAACATCATACTTCATCCCCGCCTCGTCAAGCGAATGACGGATCGGGTCGATAAACTCAGCAATATAAGTTTCCCTGCCGATGCGGGTCTCAGCAAGTTCTTTTCGGATACCGTCGTATGCTTCACGATTGAGGACCTTGAACGACAGATCCTCCAGCTCCCACTTGATCTTCGCAAGTCCGAAACGGTGCGCAAACGGCGCGTAAACGTCCAGCGTCTCCTTCGCCATACGGAGCTGCCGCTCCGGCGAGAGATACTCGATCGTGCGCATATTATGCAGGCGATCGGCGAACTTCACGAGCATTACGCGCACGTCGCTGACCATCGAGATCAGCAGCTTGCGGTAGCTCTCGGCCTGTGTGATCTCGCGGGATTTGAAGATATCCGAGATTTTCGTGGCGCCATCGACGATATCGGCGACTTCGTCGCCAAATTCTTCACGGATCTCATCGACCGTATAGGCAGTGTCTTCGACGACATCATGGAGGAGCGCGCAAACGACAGAAACGTCATCAAGCGGCACTTCCTGGACGACGATCATCGCAACTGCATGCGGGTGGAGGAAGTACGGCTCGCCCGAAGCGCGGCGGTCATTGCGGTGCGCGTCATAACAGAGGCGGAATGCCTTTGTTACCAGTACTTCATCGACGGCTTTGAGGTTTTTCCGGCAGGCAGCAAGGAGCTCTTCGAGCTTTTCTTCAAAGAAATCGTCGCCCAGAGGCGCACCGTTAAGCGGCGCCTCACTCTGACCATTCGTCTCCGTTTCGGAGGCTAGCGGCGTCGGTTCGGACTTGACAATTTCTGCCATTAGATGTAAATGAATATAGAGATGCCTCTTAAGGCCAACTTCAATTCGAAGAGAATGTTTCCCCGGAGGGTGTAACTGGGGCTTCCCCAACGTGTTTATTGTACGTCCCGTTTACTTCACCTAACTTATTAGCACCATGTCGAATACCATTCGCAAATTTTCCATATTTGCTTCGCTCGTAGCCCTGCTGTGGGTCATGTCCGCGATCTTCACCGGCTGTGCAGCCGGGCCGGGAGAACCCGATCAGCCAAAACCGACCGTCACGACGACGATCTACGGTCAGATCGTCGACGAAGCCGGGCTCCCCGTCAGCGGAGTTCAGGTAACGGCCCATACGGCATCTGCAACGACAGATGTAAATGGCCTCTTCGTAATGAAGAACGCTATCGTACCTGAAGGACGATTAGTCGTCCTTGCAAAAAAAGCAGGGTATTTCACTGCAGCCCGTGCTGAATCACCAAAAGTTAACGGAGCAACACGGACGAAGCTGTTCCTGATGTCAAAGTCAGGTATCCAAACAGTCAGTGCTTCAACGGGTGGTACGGTCAACGTCACCGGTGGCGCATCGGTAGCATTTGCCGCATCAAGTTTTAAGACGTCTTCCGGCGCCGCCTATACCGGCACCGTGAATGTAGCCGCTCGTTACCTCGATCCGGCATCGATGTCGTTCGGCGATTACTTCGCGGGCGATGCACTTGCACAAACAGCTGCCGGCGCAGAAGTCAGCCTCATTTCCTGTGGCGTTCTCCGCGTAGAGATCACCGATCAGGGTGGTCAGCCACTATCGCTCGATGCAGCTAAACCTGCAACCCTTACCTATCCAAAGCCAACGTCGAATGCGACTGCGCCATCGTCGATGCCGCTCTGGTACTTCGACGAAACTCTCGGCATGTGGAAAGAAGAAGGAACCGCAACACTCGTGGGCGGTAAGTACGTAGGTACCGTGACGCATTTCACCGATTGGAATCTCGATTACTCCGGCCCCTATGGCACGCTGCAATTCCGTGTAGTCTGTAATACGGTAGGCGTCGAAGGTGTCGCCGTGAAGATCGCCGGCTTCGATCATAAGACCGGCTATACTGCCGCCGATGGTTCGATCACGTTCATCCGCGTCCCCGCAGATAAAGAGATCGAGATCCACATTCGCGCAGTAGATAACAAAGGCTTGTACTTTATTACTACGCCTGTCAAAGTTCAGCTTACGCCGGATCAAGTCAATATCATTCCGGATATCGTGCTGAATTCTCCGTGCCCGGCAACACTGCAAGGAAAGTTAGTCGGCTGTGAAGGTGAAAGCGCCGAGGGGCTTGTTACCGTTACCTATGGTTCTGAGGTATCCTATGTCTATACAAAGAGCGGTGACTTTGCACTAGTCGTCCCCTCGGGCACACCGTTACAAGTAGCGGCAATGGATATCGCCGGCAATAACAGCATCCCCGTCGACGTCGCCGCACTGGCAGAAAGTGAATTGCGTCAGATGGGCACTGTAACTGTCTGCGGGCCAAAGACCGTTGCCTTTAAGGACATCGACTTTGGCGCAGGACCGAACGTCGTGGCAACCACCATCGCATTTTCACCAGATGGCTCCCTCGTTGCCGCATACCTCACTAGCGGCAAGATCGTCATTTACGAAACGGCAACTGCAACGAAGAAGACAGAGATGACTGCGGCAATGCAAAATCGCTATAACAGTTCGATGCAGTTCAGCGCTGACAACAAGAAGCTCCTGCTGGTTGCTATGTACGGTGAACTCGAACTCTATGACGTTGCAAGTGCAACGAAATTGATGTCGCTTACAAAAACAATGGGCGGATTTATCAGCGACGACGGCGAGAACGTTATCGGCATCCGGTATGGTACGACCGATCCGGTTGCCCTCTACTCGTCTACGGGTACGTTTATTAAAAAGATAAACATTCCACTATCTGCCGGAGCAGATTCTTCGGGAGAGATGGGATATCTTCGCGCCGAAAATGCTCTTATATTCTTCGATGGGATCGCAAACGTATACCGTGTCTGGAGCATCGACACCGACGCCGAAACGCGCACGTTCGCAAGCACCCAAACGCAGAGTTGGCATATGGTGTCCTTCTCCGAAGACGGAGAACGGCTTTCAGAGACATCTGACGCAAAGAAATTCACGATCCTGAATACCGTCAGCGGTACAAAGTTGACTGATATTACCGCCCAAGTCCTGCAGGGTACAAAAGAAGGAGCTATCTTCCTGACCAAAGAACTAGTCTATGGCTCTGAACTTGTTAACGGTGGAAGATTTATTAATATGTATTCGACTTCCGATGCTTCGATTAAAGGGACGAGACTGGTTTCGGGCGCCGACTATATTGGTGCGATCGCCGCCAACCGCACCGACGATCACCTTGGTGCCATCATCCAAACAGGAATGCGCATCTGGCAACTGAAGTAAAACGTCCATAGCGTTTTAGAATGAGAAGGACAGGCAGCAATGCCTGTCCTTCTTTATTATCTACAACTATTCCCATCCACCACCTGAATCCTACACCTACACCGCAACCCACCGCGCTAAGTTAAATCTTACATCTTAAATCTTACATCACCCCACCCTCCATCCGGTAAAAATGCAAGCAAAAGGGGGGAGTTTTCTCACTTCTGCGTCGTTTTATCTAGCTGAAAGGGGGTGAAGAGATATGGCTGTAGACAAGAATAAGCCTGACAATCAGGTCGTCCCCAAACCTGAACAACAGAAGCATCAGCATCCGAAGGACGCTGCAAGCAAAAAATCGTCCGCATCGAAAAATGATAAGCCCGTCCGCGAAGAAGAAAAGCAAGCGGTAGGCTATCAGGATTCAGGTGCTACGCGCGCATCGCAAACTCCCGACTAACTCTCCCTATTTTCCGAACAACAGTTCAGGTATTCCCCACACCCTCTGCCTGAATACTTTATACGAAGACCACTCCCCGTGTAACTTACTCACAGATTCAATAACAACATATTATGGCTAGTGTAGTAAAATCAATCGAAGTAAACGTACCGATCCAGACTGCCTACAATCAGTGGACGCAGTTCGAGGAATTTCCTCACTTTATGGAAGGCGTGAAAGAGGTCAGGCAACTTGACGACGCTCGGTTGCACTGGAAAGTCGATCTCGCCGGTAAAGACGAAGAATGGGATGCAGAGATCACTGCACAGGTACCCGATAAGCGCATTGCCTGGAGAAGCATCTCCGGCGCACAGAACGCAGGCACGGTTACCTTCCATCCTATATCTGAAAATACAACGGAAGTACACCTGTTGATGGAGTACGATCCGAAGGGATTCGTCGAAAGCGTCGGCGATGCACTCGGCGTGGTTTCGAGTCGCGTCGAAGGCGACCTCACGCGCTTCAAGGATTTCATTGAAGCGCGAGGCGAAGAAACCGGCGCCTGGAGAGGTAGTATCCAAAGCGGCGAAGTGCTGTAAAATGGTGGTTTGTGGATAGGTTTTCAGGCGGTTTTTCAAGTCTAAGCCGTCTGGAAACCTTCCCACCGATCCTCGGAGGGCACAATTATTGTCCCCGGAAGCGTTAAAAGCTTCCCCTACTTTGGGTTAGATGAGGTACTTATGAGATCGATCTGGAAAGGTGCAATAGCATTCGGACTTGTCAACGTCCCGGTAAAACTCTACTCGGCTACCGAGGAGAGTTCGCTCAGCCTGGAAATGCTGGATAAGAATGATCACGCAAATATCAAGTATAAGCGTGTTAATGCCAATACCGGCAAAGAAGTCGAATACAAAGACATCGTCAAAGGCTACAACGTCGACGGCAAGTACGTTATCCTTGAAGAAAGTGACTTCAAAGCCGCAAGCCCAGAAAAAACACAGACGATCATGATCGACAATTTTGTCGACGAGGAAATGGTCGATACGATCTACTACGAATCACCGTACTATCTCGAACCGGAAAAATCGGCATCGCATGCATATGCACTGCTCGCCGAAACCATGAAGAAAACGAAGAAAGTCGGCATCGCAACCGTCGTGCTTCGCAATAAAGAGCATCTTGCCGTTCTCAAACCGTATGGCAAAACACTGGTCCTGAACATCATTCGTTTCGCCGAAGAGATCCGCGATACGGAAAGCCTGAATATCCCGACCACGACGAAGGTCAAGCCGCAAGAAATTGAAATGGCCATTGCATTGATGGAGCATATGGCTCACGAATTCGACATTAAAGAGTTTAAGGACACCTACGCTTCTGAATTGATGAAGCTCATCAAAGCAAAAGCCAAAGGTAAAGCGCCACGAATTATCCCCGCAAAGAAAGTGGAAACTCGTACGCACGACCTGATGGAGCAGCTCAAGAGCAGCCTCAAAGCGTCGCGCAAAAAGGCAGCATAACTAGACCAGCTTGCGAAGGAAAGGACAGCACTTGAGAACCTGAGAAAGCCGATCCCTGTTTTATCTTTAACGTATAGCCCCGAATCCTCCTCCCCGCTCACATTTTACTTAGAGGTACTATAATGCCATCTACTTTATATACGAATATCCTCCTTGTTGAAGACGACGACGACGATTATTTGTTTTTTCAGGATGCCTTAGTCGAGATCACGAAATACGTTCATCTTACACGAGCGGAGAATGGTCATATTCTGACGAAGCTGCTTGATACGCAGTCGATCCCGCTTCCGGATATTATTTTCCTCGATCTGAATATGCCCGGCAAGGATGGCTTCGAATGCCTCGTCGATATTCGCAATAATGATAGGCTAAGGGACCTGCCAGTCATTATTTTCTCGACCTCCGACGAGCCTTCCGATATTCGTAAAGCGTATGCCGAAGGCGCGAACTTCTACCTGACCAAGCCGGCAAACTTCAATACGCTGAAGCTGAACATTCAACAAATACTTTCTTGTGACTGGAAGGAGAACGTCTCGCTCGACGACACGGCGCTCTACATGTCACACGTCAGCTAAGCGGTAACAGCCGTCTCGCAGACCTCTTTGATCGTCTGCACCAGCTCGGAAAAATCGAATGGCTTCGTTACATGGCGCGTCGCATCGGCAGTAAATGCCTTGTCCTCGTCTGAAATACACGTAGAGAAGATCACGACATTCAGTTTTTCGTATCGCGGGTCGGCACGCATTTCCTGCAGCGCAACCCGGCCGTCTTTCTTCGGCATGTTCAGGTCGAGCAGGATGAGGTCCGGCAATGCATCCGGATGTGTATCCAGGTATGCCATCAGCTCTACGCCATCCTTGACGAAGTCAACCTGATGATCCAGGCCGGCTTCTTTAAACGCCAGGGCAGCGAAGTACCAGTCGTCCTGGTCGTCGTCAGCTATTAATACTCTCAGCAACTTGTTCTGTTGATCTGTCCTCATCTTCTGTACTTGCTGTATTGATCGGCAACGAAATAATAAACGTAGAACCCTCGTTCAGTTTGCTCTTGGCAGAAATAGACCCCTTGTGCTGCTCGACGATCTTCTTGCAGATCGCCAGCCCGATACCTGTCCCCTCGTACTCATTGGTATCGTTGAGCCGCTTAAAGAGCGTGAAGATCTGCTCCATATACGTCTCATCAAATCCGATACCATTATCTGCCACGGAAATATTGCAATACTCCTGGCCATTGACAGCGTGATCGCCAGCCTTATGGCTGATATCGTAGGTGATCCTGATCTCCGGCGTCACATCCTTACGCGCAAACTTCAGCGCATTCGAGATCAGGTTCTGGAATAGCTGTGATATCTGCCCCGGATTCACAAAGAGCTTCGGCAAGTCGTCGACATAGATCTTCGCACCGATCTCCTCGATCCGCAACTCAAGATCGACAAGAATATCCTTGATGATCGCATTTATATCTGCCTTCGTAAAGAATGCCGTCGCATCCGTAAGCCGTGAGTACGTCAGCACATCTTTAATGAGCTTCTGCAGACGCTGCGCAGCCTTCTGCATCCTCCCGATGTAGTGCTGTCCGTCGACGGTAAGTTGCGGACTGAACTTCTTATTGAGCAGATCGCCATACGTCTGGATCTTCCGCAACGGCTCCTGCAGATCGTGCGAAGCAACGTATGCAAATCGTGCGAGCTCGGCATTCGCGTTCTCAAGCGTGTGGATATTATCCAGCAACTGCTCATTAAGCTTCTTCACCTGCTCCTCGGAATGCTTACGTTCGGCGATCTCATTCTTGAGGATAAGCTCCTGCCGCATCAGCTCCTCAGTCTTCCGATACAGATCGATAAAGACCGAGACCTTTGCCTTCAGCAACTGCGGTTTGATCGGCTTGTAGATATAGTCGACCGCGCCCGTCTTATATCCCTCGTAGATGATCTCGTCACTATAGCTATGCGCCGTTATGAAGATGATCGGGATCTTGCGGAGCTTCTCGCGCTCATAGATCAGCGATGCCGTCTCGAATCCAGAAAGGCCGGGCATCTTGACATCCATCAGGATCAGGTTAAAGTCCTGCTCCTTCAGGAGGATCTTCAGCGCCTCTTTTCCCGAATTCGCCTTGACGAAATCGTAATCGTCGCCAGAGAAGATCGCCTCGATCGACGTCAGGTTATCTTCCCGGTCATCGACCAGTAATATTTTAATGTCAGACATGAATTACGACATTATCTCTTATACATCCATAAACGCATTAAGGAGAGCAGCTGATCGATCTTCACCGGCTTCGTAATATAATCCGAAGCGCCGGCTTCGATACA